>JAUZQS010000128.1 GCA_030950875.1 Mariprofundaceae bacterium
CCATGCAAACCGCCCGATACTTTATAGGAGTTGCTATCAAATTTACCGCCGGCATGAAGAATCGTCATAATCACTTCAGCAGCAGAACGACCTTCTTCTTCATGTATATCCACAGGGATACCACGACCATTATCACGTACGGTAATCGAATCATCGGAATGTATAATCACTTCAACTTTATCACAATGGCCAGCCAAAGCTTCATCAATGGAGTTATCCACAGCCTCGTACACCATATGATGCAAGCCTGAACCATCATCGGTATCACCAATATACATACCAGGACGCTTCCGAACTGCATCAAGACCTTTTAAAACCTGAATACTGTCTGCGTCATATTCCTGTTGGTTTTCTTCACTCATTTGAATACCTCATATTTTCAATTCCAATCAATGTCCATCTAACTTCAGATGTTGCATCCCTCGATGAATATCCACGGAGACATCACCAGGTGCTGTCATCAGCACTTGCCCTTGATGGTTGTGCAAACGCTCCATCAATCGCAATGTACGGGTGTTATCCAAGGATTCCAAGCAATCATCCAACAATAAAATTGGCATCATACGTTTGGCTTCTTGCAACACTGCACACTCTGCCAATCGTAATACAATCCCTGATACTTTTTGCTGCCCTCGCGAGCCACACACCCGTATTTCACGGGTATCATAGCTGATTTTCAACCTATCACAATGCGGGCCTTGCATCACGCGCCCAAGTCGCTGGTGTTCATCGCGTTTATGATGCAACCAAGCAAGCCATTCCTCTCTTTTTTCAAAGCCTTGCCCAGATAATTCAATTTTAAATGGTAAATCCAGCCAATCATTTTCTTTGGCAAGATATTGATTGAGTTTGGCTAATATAATGCTGCGTTTTTGATTGATAATAAGCCCGTGCTCGACAATTTGTTGCTCCCAACCTTCCAATTCATCGCCAGTGGCATGGTGCCTAAGCAAACGACCTCTTTGCATCAATGCCCGTAAATAACGTTGATAATGAGTATAAACAGCAGGTTGTGTGGCAATCACAAGCCTATCCAACCATTTGCGACGCTCACCCGGTGCACCATCAATCAAACGCACACCTTGCGGCGCATCGACAATCAAAGAAATATGCTCAAACACATCTTTGCGCTTAGCAACTTTGCGCCCCTGCAAAGACATATCCACTTTGCCTTTTTTCCCATCCACACAAATATGTAAAGGGCCATAGCGCTGAATAGTAGCCTTAATATGAAATGATTTTTCATGCCATCGGGTAAGCTGTGGGGCTTTGGCTTGGCGAAATGAACGCCCATACGCCAACATATATGCCGCTTCCAACACGGTGGTTTTACCACTGCCATTATCACCAGTGATTAAATTCAAATGCTCGCCACATGCCCAATTAAAATCTTGGTGGCAACGCAAATGATGAATATGAATTTTCTGTAGACTTAAACGAGGTGTTGGCATCAGCGACATCATAGGTTAATGCTTATAAAAAATGTAGTTTGTATGTGTTTTATTAAGTTTAGGGCTTAACGTTTTGCATGAGGGGTGGAGCGAAGCGGAAGCCTCTCTCTCTATGCTTTGGCTAGCTTTTCACACATACAGATTAACACTTAAGAGCTGATTCAATAGACGAAAATGCTTATCGAGTGAGTAAACTTTACAGTGATGTTGCCTTGCATTTTGAGCAATGATTAAGTCAGGAATACCTACTCCATTCGCACCGCTTTTTAAACACTTTACTTGAAAATCTATAATCTCTTCCCAGTTTATATTTAGTGGTGCTTTGTTTATTTCATAAAGAAGATTAATCACTTTTATTTCCTTCTTCAGCTTCAAATAAGAGACCAACTCAGCAAGAATAATATCATTAGTGACAATGATATTTTCATCTATTAAATGATTTAAATCTTCAGAGTTTTCGCCTGCCCTGAAATAATCAATCCATATAGACGTATCAACCAATACACCCATTAATGACGATCTCTGATTTCATCTAAGTTCATATCTAATTCAATTTTTCCACGATACTGTTTAAGATTAGAGATCTTTGATTTTGTTAATAACTCTTCCAAGGCTCTGATAATTACAGCCGTTTTCGTACGTGTATGTGTAACATGCATTGCTTCATTGAGTAAGTTTTCGGGTAAATCTAAAGTCGTTCTCATATTTCCTCCATAAGTTATGCATAGAATTATAAATTAATATGCATAACCTTTCAAGGGGACTAACGTCTTGCGTAACCTGACGGCGGAAGCGTGATTTAATTGTGCTAAAATGAACGGAGTGAATGCAAAATTATACCACGTTTTCGACGGTCAGAGTTAACGCAATTGTTAGATGCACAGCCCCGTTAAACATTCATCATTCGTATTAACATCGAATCAGATTTAAAGTAGTCGAATATATCATACACGTTAATAAACTTAATATTATTTTCTATCCTATTTTTTACATCACCCGCATAAACTAACAAACTCGGATATTGCCGCAATGCCTCAATTTTTTCATGATCCTCTTTCAAGTTTGTAACCTGTATGAATATTTTATTTCCTGAACTATTTATTCCATAAATATCGATATCTTTCATTGTTCTGCCAATTGGCATTAACAAATATTTTATGTGATATTCATCATTTTCTGTTTCCCTCAAATATTCATACACCAATATCTCTTGTTGATCTGGAGTTAGATCATTCCAACAGTTGATTGCTTCATTGCCGCCAAATATTTTTGATATTTTCCCGTAACTTTTATGCCACTTCACGAATGTACCCTGCCGGGGTCTTCTTGCTCTAAGTGGAAGCTGTTGGTCTATCTTAATTTCTTGGGTTTCATCCAATTGAATACACTTCATAAACAGTTTATTTTTTTCATTTTTTGTAAAATATTCAAGATTTTTGGTAGGGGTAAATTCTTTCAAAAAAACCTTAGAATTAGGGTAAACTTTACCAATCAAGGTTCTAGAGATGGAAGAATAATCACTCCATATATAACCACCAGATTTAGCCAAATTCAACAAGTAGTTCATAGATCTAACCGCAGAACTCTCTTTGTAAGCATCAGGTTTTAGTAACTCACTAGGATCAACTTTATAATCTGATCCATAATGAATTCCAACAAGTCCTTGCTTAAACATTGACGTAATATCATCGTTAGAAATTTCTAATACGCCAGTATGTCTAATAAAATACTCCATAGTCTCCTCGTGCATCTAACTATCCGAATAGGAGTAATAAAAGTTCCTCATTATTGACTCCTATAGGTGGATGTAATTTCCTCTATATTGCATATTAAAGGCAAAATGAGGACTTGATTGTGTATTTGCATCAGCATGTAGCTACCATGTTCCGAAGCGTAACTTGGGTCAATAAATGCTGTACATAATAAAAATAAATCGCACTGAATAAAAAATAAAGAAATTTATGCATCGGCAAGTTTAATCGGTGCGCTGGCTTATCTTTTATTGAGATCTGTTGAGGCAAGTAACTTTTGGGTAGCCTTGATTGTTATGGTAATGACAACGGCTGTGCGCCTGATTGCATGGCGTGATTATATGCAGCTGCCACGCACTTAAGGCATTCGAGGCTTGCATATCAAACAAGATGATTCACGATTCCCCGCGTGACTCAATCTTTTTCTCGCCAAATAAAAAAT
>JAUZQS010000129.1 GCA_030950875.1 Mariprofundaceae bacterium
TATCGCGGACATTCTATGTCTGACCCTGCAACATACCGTACCCGTGATGAAGTAGATGAATGGCGTTCAGGACGCGATCCTATTGTACGCCTACAAAAACAAATGATTGAAGCTGGCTTGTCAACAGAAGCCGAATTCAAACAAAAAGATAAAGACATTAAGAAAAAAGTGGTCGGCGTGGCGAAAGCGGCAGAAGCACAACCCGAACCTGACCTTTCTGCACTCTGGGATGATATCATCACAGACGAAATTCCAAATGCATACCCTTATCCAAGGCAGGTAGGTTAATGCTCCACTCTCAGTCTAGCTTGCGGTTCAGAGGTCATCTCATGAATCAAGGCAAGGCGTGGTTCGCAGGGAATGGTATGTCCATTACCAAGAACAACAACGCTGCATTGGCTTATGAGATGACCTCCCTTCGGGCAAGCCTAGACGAGGTTTCGTCATCGTCACACTCACTTGAATTGAATATTTCAGTCCCGCGTTCGCGTGCCTTGACGAATTCCTCGTCTAGGCTTGCTGAAATGCAAGCTAGACTGAGAATGGAGCAATAATGGCTAAAATTACGTACCGTGAAGCACTGAATCAAGCAATGTGCAACGAAATGGAGCGCGATGAACGCGTGTTCCTGATGGGTGAAGAGGTCGCTGAATACAATGGCGCATACAAAGTGTCTCAGGGCATGCTGGATAAATTTGGCCCTAAACGTGTGATCGACACACCCATTACCGAACTTGGTTTTGCAGGTTTGGGTGTGGGTGCAGCGATGGCTGGTTTACGCCCTATTATTGAATTTATGACTTGGAACTTTGCCATTTTGGCAGCTGACCAAATCGTTAATGCAGCAGCAAAAATGAAATACATGACTGGTGGTCAATATAGCTGCCCTATGGTATTTCGTGGAGCAGGCGGAGCCGCAGCGCGCGTAAGCTCGCAGCATTCTCAAGCCTTTGAAAACTGGTATGCCAACATCCCCGGTTTGAAGGTCGTCATGCCATCCAATCCAGCCGATGCAAAAGGCTTATTGGCAGCATCTATTCGTGATAACGACACTGTTATTTTTATTGAAAATGAAATCAACTACGGCGATATTGGTGAAGTCCCCGAAGGTGAATATATCATTCCTTTGGGCAAAGCCGATATCAAACGTGTGGGTAAAGATATTACCTTAATAGCACATTCACGTATGACAGGTTACGCATTGGCTGCGGCTGGAGAATTGGCCAAAATGGGTATTGATGCTGAAGTTGTTGACCCACGCACCATTCGTCCATTGGATGAAGCAACCATTCTTGCATCGGTTGCTAAGACCAATCGTGCGGTGGTAATCGAGGAAGGTTGGCGTTTTGCAGGTATTGGTGCAGAAATTTCTGCGCGAATCATGGAAAAAGGCTTTGATGATTTGGATGCGCCGGTTGCCCGCGTTACTGGCAAAGATGTACCCATGCCCTATGCCGCTAATTTGGAAAACTATGCATTGCCATCTGTGGCAGAGATTGTGGAAGCAGCGCGTGTTACTTGTAACCGTGCTTAATCACATAACAATGAAATATGCTACGAAGAAGATAAACCATGCACTTCGTGGCTCACGCTACTAAAGAGGTAAAACATGCCGATTGATGTATTTATGACCCAATTATCGCCAACGATGACCGAAGGCAAGATTGCTCGCTGGCTTAAAAAAGAAGGGGATACACTGGAATCCGGTGAAGTATTGGTTGAAATTGAAACCGATAAAGCCACCATGGAAGTGGAAGTCATTGAAGAAGGTACGCTGCACAAGATTATTGCCTCCGAAGGCACTCTGATTCCTGTGGGCACTGCGATTGCAGTCATTGCCGAAGAAGATGAAGAAGTCGCTGCCGACTATGTGCCCGAAGATGCGGGTGAAGCCCCCATTTTAGAAACAACCGCAAGCGTGGATATTCCAGCCAGTCCAGAACCTGTAGCACAAGCCATTGCAGCAGCACCTGTACCTGCCGCCGCCGAAGCAATTCAGGAAGTTGATATGGCTGCAGTTGTTCGTGCAGCCAATGACAAACGCATCAAAGCATCACCTTTGGCACGTCGCCTAGCAAAACAAAAAGGCATCAATATTGCAGCCATTACTGGCACAGGCCCCAATGGTCGCATTGTGAAAGTGGATATTGAAAAAGCTGCCAAGCGCGGCATCAATTTGGGTGGTTCTTCGTTTACACCTATTGCCCTTCGCCCATTACCAACAGGTCCAATGCCTTATCATGCCGATGAATACGATGCGATTGAAAACAGCATGATGCGTAAAGCAATTTCACGTCGTTTAATCGAATCCAAACAACAAGTTCCGCACTTCTATTTAAGCATTGATGTGCAGATGGATCGTTTAATGGATTTACGTGCCCAATTGAATGAATCGGCGGATGGTTCGTTTAAATTGAGTGTGAATGATTTTATCGTCAAGGCTGCTTCTAAGGCATTGGTCGATGTCCCTGCTGCCAATGCAAGCTGGACAGATACACATACCTTCCAACACAAACATGCACATATTTCTATTGCTGTGGCGATTGATGGTGGTCTGATTACACCTGTCGTTCGCTTCTCAGAGCAAAAATCGATTGTTGATATTTCCAATGAAATCAAAGAATTGGCAGGTAAGGCCCGTCAAGGAACTTTAAAACCTGAAGAATATACGGGCGGAACTTTCTCAATCTCCAACTTGGGGATGTATGGCATCAAACAGTTCCAAGCGATTGTAAATCCGCCTGAAGGTGCGATTTTGGCAGTTGGCGGTACAGAAGAGCGTGCCGTAGCTGAACATGGTCAAGTGGTTGTGAAGAAAATGATGACCCTCACCCTTTCCTGTGATCACCGCGTTGTCGATGGCACTGTGGGTGCTGAATATTTGAATGCACTGAAAAAACATATCGAATGCCCTGCAAGCGTATTAATTTAGTTTTATAATTTACCGCAGAGACGCGGAAGTACGGAGCCCAAAAACCCCCGTAACTCTGTAACTCTGTGGTTATTCCTTCTTTTGAGACGAGGTAACCCATGCCCATTGATGTATTTATGACCCAATTATCACCAACCATGACCGAAGGCAAAATTGCCCGTTGGTTAAAAAAGGAAGGCGATGAACTTGTTTCTGGTGAAGTGCTGGTCGAGATTGAGACCGACAAAGCCACCATGGAAGTGGAAGTTGTTGAAGAAGGCACACTGCACAAAATCATTGCTGCAGAAGGTGCTTTAATTCCAGTTGGTACCGCTATTGCGGTGATTGCCGAAGATGACGAGGAAGTACCTGATGATTACATCCCCGAAAATATTGCTGAGCCTACAACAGCTGATGCTGCGCCCGTAGTTGCATCAACGGATGTTGTCGAAAGTATCGTCGCTGCAAGTGCTTCGCCAGATGATAATGCGCATGAACTTCACTTGAAGCCTGCTGGCGTATTCAATGCCGATGGTGAATACGATGTGGTTGTGATTGGCGCAGGCCCTGGCGGTTATGTCGCGGCTATTCGCGCGGCGCAATTGGGTTTGAATGTTGCATGTATCGAGTCCACACATTTGGGCGGCATTTGCTTGAACTGGGGCTGCATCCCAACCAAAGCATTGTTACGCACTGCGGAAATCATTAATGTTATTCAGCATAGCGGTGATGAGCTTGGATTGGGTATCACAGAGGCCAAACCTGACTTGGTCAAAGCTGTGGCACGCTCACGCAAAATTTCAGCCAAATTAAATGGTGGCATTGGCTTCTTATTCAAGAAAAACAAGATTGATCATATTGAAGGTTTTGCAACATTTGAAGCCGAGAACAAACTCATGGTCAAAGACAAAGACGGCAACAGCAAACAAGTCACTGCCAAGCATGTGATTGTCGCTACAGGTGCGCGTGCACGTGCATTTCCAGGTATGGATGTTGATAACAAAGTCATCATCACCTACAAACAGGCCTTGGCACCTACTTCATTACCAAAAAAATTGGTAGTGATTGGCTCTGGGGCAATCGGCATGGAATTCGCTTATTTTTATAATGCCATGGGCTCTGAAGTGACTATTATTGAAGCTGCTGCGAATGTTTTACCATTGGAAGATGCTGAAATTTCTAAAGTTGTGGACCGTTCATTTAAAAAAAATGGTATCAAAATCATCACTGGCGCTATGGTCTCCTCCGCGAAAAATATCGATGGCAAAGCTATCGTTGAATATACCGTGAAAGATAAACCGCAAAGCATTGAAGGCGATGTTTGTTTGGTTGCTGTCGGTGTGATT
>JAUZQS010000013.1 GCA_030950875.1 Mariprofundaceae bacterium
TCTTTTTCATACAATGACTTACCGACTGGCAAGCCAGCTGCTGCAATAAATGTATTGGCAATACCACCACCCACAACCAATTGATCCACGATGGTTGAAAGTGATTCTAGCACAGTTAATTTTGTTGAAACTTTTGAGCCACCCACAATCGCCACCATAGGGCGGGCAGGGTTGTCCAGAGCTTTACCCAACGCTTCCAACTCACCAGCCAACAATGGACCAGCACAAGCAACGGGTGCATATGTTCCAGCACCGTGTGTTGAAGCTTGGGCGCGATGGGCTGTGCCAAAGGCATCCATCACATAAATATCACACAGAGCGGCGTACTGTTTGGATAGTGCTTCTTCATTTTTCTTTTCGCCAATATTGAAACGAACATTTTCAAGCAACACAACTTCGCCATCAGCAACTGCAATGTCTGAATCTAAATAATCATTCACAAGGCGAACACTTTGACCCAATAGGTCAGACATATGAGCCGCAACAGGAGCCAAAGAGAACTCTGCTTCGGGAGAGCCTTCAGTAGGGCGACCTAAGTGAGACATTACCATCACTTTTGCACCAGCTTTTACGCAGTGTTCGATGGTTGGTAATGATGCGCGGATACGCTTATCAGATGATACCTTGCCATCAGCGATTGGCACATTCAAATCTTGACGAATCAATACACGCTTGCCAGCTAAATCTAGGTCGGTCATTTTAATTACAGACATGTTTTCTACCCTCACTCTTTATTTTAAAACGTTTTTCGCTGTTTGCTTTTGAAGCAGGCAGTGAAAAACGTAGGCGTTGCCCGAAGGCAACCCCTAACATTTTTATAGTTATGCGATATGACGCAATACGCGAAGCATGTTGCAAGTATATCCATACTCGTTGTCATAAAAAGCAACAACTTTAACAAACGTGTCATCAATGGCGATACCAGCAGTGGCATCAAAGATTGATGGGTGAGAATCACCACGGAAGTCAGTAGATACAACCTTTTCATCCGTGAAGCCTAGAACGCCCTTCATAGAACCTTCAGAAGCTTTTTTCATGGCCGCAACGATACCATCATAGCTTGTGCCTCTTTCCAATTCTACAGTCAAATCAACCACAGAAACATCAGAAGTAGGAACACGGAATGCCATGCCAGTTAGCTTGCCATTCAATGATGGAATCACTTTACCCACAGCTTTGGCAGCACCTGTCGATGAAGGGATGATGTTTTCCAAAATACCACGGCCACCACGCCAATCTTTATTCGATGGGCCATCCACAGTTTTCTGTGTTGCAGTTGATGCATGAACAGTTGACATCAACCCACGTTTGATGCCAAAGTTGTCGTTCAATACTTTAGCAACTGGAGCCAAACCGTTGGTGGTACATGAAGCGGCAGAAACAATGGCTTCACCAGCATATTCTTCGTGGTTAACACCATAAACGAACATTGGGGTATCATCTTTGGATGGTGCTGATTGCAATACTTTAGAAGCACCTGCGTCAATGTGTGCCTGACAAGTTTCTTTGGTTAAGAAGAAACCTGTGCATTCCAAAACAACATCAACACCCACTTCATCCCATTTCAAGTCTGCGGGGTTACGCTCAGCTGTAATACGGATGGTTTTACCATCTACAACTAAATTGCCACCATCAACAGTCACATCACCGTCAAAACGACCGTGAACGGAGTCATACTTCAGCATATATGCTTGATAATCGGGTGCTAGCAAATCATTGATTGCCACAACTTCCATGTCTTTAAATTCTTTTGCAATAGCGCGGAACGCCATGCGGCCAATACGGCCAAAGCCATTAATACCAACTTTTATTGTCATAGTTACTCTCCTTTTTATTTGTTAATTATTCTGGTAACTGTTCAGTTCACCACTGATGCGCCCGATAACTATGTTACAAAATGCTCATTTGCAGAAGCAAAATCGACTTTTGTTCCTTGCTATCGAACAAATCAGCAGCAACCTGAACAGTTACATTATGCTGAAACTTCGTTTACAGCTGCAACAACTGCTTCTGTGGTAATACCAAACAATTTGTACAAGTCCTTGATTGGCGCAGATTCACCAAAGGTGTCGATGCCAATCGTTTTGCCATTCAAGCCAACATATTTCGCCCAGAAACCAGTGACGCCCGCTTCAACTGCAACACGTGCAGAGACAGCAGCTGGTAATACAGATTCTTTATAAGCTGCATCTTGTTTGTCGAAGGTGTTGGTGGATGGCATAGAAACCACACGAATTTTCTTATCGGTAATGGCAGCAGCAGCTTCCATCGCCAAAGAAACTTCAGAACCCGTACCGATAATGATGGCATCAGGTGTGCCTTCACAATCTTTAAGGATATAGCCACCTTTTTCAATCAATTTGATTTGATCCGCAGTACGCGTTTGATGTGGTAAACCCTGACGAGAAAAGACCAACGATGTTGGGCCAGTTAGGTTTTTAATTGCAGATTTCCAAGATACAGCCGATTCAACTGCATCACATGGGCGCCATAGATCCATATTAGGAATCATGCGCAAAGTAGCCGTTTGCTCAACAGGCTGATGGGTCGGACCATCTTCACCCAAGCCAATCGAGTCATGCGTGAATACTTCGATGTGACGAATTTTCATCAATGCTGCCATGCGCAATGCATTACGCGCATATTCAGAGAACATTAAGAAAGTAGCACCGTAAGGTACAAAACCGCCATGCAATGAAATGCCATTGATCATTGCCGCCATGCCGAACTCACGCACACCGTAGTTTACATAGTTACCATCATCATGTTGGCAAACAGGTTTGGCGTCAGGCCATAAAGTCAGGTTTGAACCTGCCAAGTCAGCCGAGCCACCCAAAAATTCAGGGGTAAGTTTGGCCAAGGCCGTGATAGCATTTTGAGAAGCTTTGCGGGAAGCAATATTTTCACCTTTTGCATCAACTTCAGCAATAAAAGCATCAACACCAGCATCCCAATCAGCAGAGAGTTCATTATTTAAACGGCGTTTCAATTCAGCCGCTTCTGTTGGGTATGCAGCAGCATACGCTTCAAAACGAGTATCCCACTCAGATTCAGCAACAGCGCCAGCTTCTTTGTTGTCCCAACCAGCATAAACATCAGCTGGAATTTCAAATGGAGGAGATTTCCAAT
>JAUZQS010000130.1 GCA_030950875.1 Mariprofundaceae bacterium
GATGGCGGCGTGGTTGAAGTACAAGCCACCGCAGAAGACAAGCCTCTGCATTGGGATCAGTTTATGATTTTAAAGAAACTTGCAGATAAAGGCATTTCAGACCTCGCTAAACTACAGTAGGAAGCCATTAAACGTTGAAAAAACTCATCATTGCCAGTAATAATGCCCAAAAACGCCAAGAAATTGCAAATATACTTGCCGTACTAGGTATTGAAATCGTACCTGCCGATGCCACAGCATTTGTGCATGTTGTTGAGGATGCCGATACATTTGCAGGCAATGCGCGCAAAAAGGCTGAGGCCTTTGCTCATGCCAATAATCTGCCAGCACTCGCCGATGATTCAGGCTTATGTGTTGATGCTTTAAACGGTGCGCCAGGCATTTATTCGGCACGTTTTGCAGGAGAAACTGCTACCGATACCGATAATAATGCCAAGCTGCTGAAATTATTGCATGGTAAAGATAATCGTAGTGCGCATTTTGTTTGCGCACTGCATTTGGCATATCCTGATAACGCCGCACCACTGAGCTGTGAAGGTCAGGTAAAAGGTGAAATTTTGGAACAAGTCGTGGGTGATTCTGGTTTTGGTTATGATCCATTATTCTTCTGCCCTGAACTGGGCAAAGCTTTTGCATCTTCAAGCCCTGAAGAAAAAGCCTCCGTCTCCCATCGTGGGCGGGCATTAAGAGCCTTAGTAAAAAAACTAGATAAAGCATTATAACGTTTTCAAAATTAGTGCGCTCTACGCGCTAACTTAGCTCTAAAAACGTCATTCCCAAGTGCTTGTATTGGGAACCCATGATAAAAATCGTGGTTATCAATGGATCCTCGAGACAAGCATTCGAGGATGGCCCGTTAAATGGGTATATCGGATAAAATCAATAGTGAGCTGAATAGCTCCCTTAATCTTACTCCCGAAGCAGTTCAGTAATCGCTGTTTTGGAGCGGGTTTTTTCATCCACTGTTTTCACAATCACCGCGCAATACAGGTTCGGACCACCCGATGCACCCGGCATCGAGCCTGAAACGACAACGGAATAAGGTGGCACTTCGCCATAGGTGATTTTACCCGTAGCACGATCCACAATGCGTGTTGATTTGCCAATATAAACACCCATCGAAATCACCGAGCCTTCACGCACAATTACGCCCTCAACGATTTCAGAACGCGCCCCAATAAAGCAGTTATCTTCAATAATGGTTGGTGTTGCCTGCAAGGGCTCCAACACGCCGCCAATACCAACACCACCTGATAAATGTACGTTTTTACCAATCTGGGCACATGAACCCACCGTTGACCATGTATCCACCATGGTTCCTTCATCCACATATGCACCAATGTTCACATACGATGGCATCAGCACCACTTTCGGCGCAATATAAGAGCCTTTGCGAACCGTTGCCGGCGGAACCACACGCATACCACCCTGACGGAACATATCTTCGCCCCATGAAGCGAATTTCTGCGGCACTTTATCATAATAAACGGTGTCACCACCGTGAATCACTTCATTGCCATGTAATTTAAAGAATAACAACACAGCTTTTTTCAGCCATTCATTGGTTGTCCAAACACCATCTGCACCTTTTTCTGCAACACGAATACCGCCATTATCCAAAAGGTCAATGGCACGAACAACTGCCTCACGTATTTCTGCATCAACATTATGCATATCCCAATCACTGCGGGTATCCCAAGCTTTTTCAATAACTTCTTGTAAATGGTTCATATTACTCTCCTTCTATGCCGCGTTTATCCATGAAGCCTGCATCCGAGCCACCAGTCTATATTCAACGCTTAATGCAGGAAGACTTCAATATCTAATTTTCATCAAATCTAACCACTGGCAACTATCCTGCCAATCATCATTTATATTTTGTTGTCATTCTTGACTTATGCCATGCGAAAACTATGCTCGCATACCTTTTATGGATGGTTTTTTGCTTATTTCTTATTCGCAAACTTCCACCAAATTTATTCATATTCATAAGGCAAGATGATGAAACTGACTGGTGCTGAAATCTTTGTAGAATGCCTCAAAAGAGAAGGTGTAAAGACCATTTTTGGTTATCCTGGCGGGGCTGTCCTGCCTATTTATGACGCAATTTTTCAACAAAATCACTTTAAGCATATTCTCGTTCGTCATGAACAGGCCGCCCTACATGCGGCCAATGGTTATGCCCGTGTTTCAGGAAAATGTGGTGTTTCTTTGGTGACTTCTGGTCCTGGCGCGACCAACGCCGTCACAGGTCTGGCCGACTCCAATGCCGATTCGATTCCCAATGTCTGTTTTACAGGTCAAGTGCCATCGGCATTGATTGGCACGGATGCCTTTCAAGAAGCCGATATTGTCGGCATTACACGCTCTGCAACCAAACATAATTTCTTGGTTAAACATGTTGAAGATTTGGCATTGATTATTCGTCAGGCATTTCATATTGCCACAACAGGTCGCCCTGGCTCTGTGGTTGTTGATATCCCCAAAGACATCGGTTTCGCGGTCTGTGAATTTGAGTGGCCTGAAAGCATCAATATCCGCTCTTATCAACCAAAAACAACAGGGCACCCCGGTCAAATAAGAAAGGCTATTAAAGCCATGGTCACAGCCAAGCGCCCGATATTGTATTCAGGCGGTGGTGTGATGAATGCCAAAGGCTCTGCGGCATTATTGCTTGAGCTTAGCCAGCAATTAAATATGCCCGTCACCAACACCTTAATGGGTTTGGGCGGCATCCCTTTTGATGACCGTCATTTTGTCGGCATGCTCGGCATGCATGGCACCTATGAAGCCAATATGGCTGTTTCGCATTGCGATTTATTGATTTCTGTTGGGGCTCGTTTTGACGATCGTGTAACTGGCCGTCTGGATGCTTTTGCCCCCGACGCGAAAATCATTCATATCGATGTCGATCCGACCTCGGTATCCAAAAATGTTCATGCTGATTTACCTATTGTGGGCGATGTTGGCATTGTATTGCAACAATTACTGGATGAATTAAATCATCAGAACAAATCATCCGATACCGAAGCACTAAAATTATGGTGGGAACAAATTGATGAATGGCGTGCAAAAGACAGCTTGGGCTTTACGCAAGAAGAAGATCAAGCCATCAAACCACAAGCAGTGATTCACAAGGTACATGAAATTACCCATGGCGATGCGATTGTAACGACCGATGTTGGGCAACATCAAATGTGGGCGGCACAGCATTATGGCTTCAAGCAACCGCATCGCTTCTTAACCTCTGGAGGATTAGGAACCATGGGCTATGGTTTACCCGCAGCTATCGGCGCTCAAATGGCAAAACCTGATGAGCAGGTTGTGGTATTTACAGGCGATGCTTCGATTCAAATGTGCATTCAAGAATTGGCAACAGTTTTTCAATATCAACAACCCATTGTTGTGATACTATTGAACAACGCCTACATGGGCATGGTTCGTCAGTGGCAAGAAATGTTCCATGAATCACGTTTTTCACATTCGTATTTTGATTCACTACCTGACTTTGTAAAACTTGCAGAAGCCTATGGCGGTGTGGGTATTCGCATTGATACGGTTGCTGAGCTTGATGTTGGCCTTGAACAGGCGTTCGCTATAAAGGATCGCTTTGTATTTGTTGATGTGGCAATTGCAAGGGAAGAAAATGTATTTCCAATGGTGCCTGCTGGCGCAGCTTTGAATGAGATGGTGTTATCATGAAACATACAATCACGGTATTGGTCGAAAATGAATTTGGCGTATTAACGCGTGTCGCAGGTCTTTTTTCTGCGCGCGGTTATAATATTGAGAGTTTGAGTGTTGCCCCAACATTGGATGCAACGGTCAGTCGTATGAGCTTGGTCACACGTGGCGATGAAAAGGTCATTGAGCAAATCAAAAAGCAATTGAATAAATTGATTCCAGTCATCAAAACAGAAGACATTTCACATATGGTGCATTTGGAGCGCGAAATGTTATTGGTAAAAGTTCAAGCCAATAAAGAGGTCTCGGCACTTGTGGAAGAGTTTCGTGCCAAAGTGATTGATGAAGATTCAAAGCAATACACTATCATTGAGTTGACGGGGAATGCCGATAAATTAAATGGCTTTCTTGAGAAGTTAAATCC
>JAUZQS010000131.1 GCA_030950875.1 Mariprofundaceae bacterium
ACTGTCTGCCGAAAGTCGTTGTCTTATTTGTTGCATTCCTGGGCCTATTTTCCAATCTTTTATGACAGCCTATGGTGATTTTGAGCATTGGGTAGAAGTCCACGGCGATAAACGCTGCCAAAACCTCACTGCCCACGAATAAGAATATTTTTCAAGGCGCTTAAAAATAGTATTCAAGCGTTATCGCAAACAAATTATTTAAGCTTGAAAACTCACTTCCTGCAAGGCCTGTTGGTAGCTGTGCAAATACAACAGCATCGATATTGTCACTTGCCGACCAACGCACGCTTGGTGCAATAAACATGCTGGTCTTTTCCAGATCAAGCAACCATGTAAGCTCGCCTCGCCATAAAGGCGTAATATCATAACCCATCAACATGCCAAGTAATTGCCGCGAACTGCTTTGTAACATATCTAACTGCACCAAACGTTTATTATTTGAGCTCGGCAAACCATTATAAAAGTACTCTACAGCCAAATATAAACCCTCAGAAAACATGCTATTTGTCCAAGTTCCATCCACACCGACTGTCAATTGTCCAAAATTACCGTTTAGACCATGCCAAGATTGCTGCCACTCCAAACGTGCGGCTAGATCCCCAATATTGCCTGTCACATCCACACCCAACACACGCTCTTGCCCAATCTCACCAAGCCATAAAGCCATATCTGTTTGTGCCATGGTATCCTGCCAACGCAATGCCCACTTTCGACTTACAGCACGGTCTGTTTGGCCTGGCGCAACAAGCAGCTGCATACTGCCAAAATCCGAATAGCCATACGTCGTATAAAGCGCATCCACACCCAACTTTTGTTCAGGCTCCAATGCTGTGGGTTCAACGGGGTTAAAACGATCCGTGGGATTCCAAATACGTCCAGATCCCCACGCAATACGTTGCCGCCCAACCACGACTTGCCATGATTCCGTTTCATATTTCAACCAGCCCCGGTACAAACTATGCCGCCAATTTATAGCCTGCGATGAAACAATCGTTGTATTTAAATCCAAAAATGTTGGATCGGGTATCTTCTGCTGTGTTATAAAAACAGGGTCTCGAACCACACCACCGTACAACAACTCATGATCATAACTCAACCGCCATTGCCAGGCACTTTCACCACCATCAAGCTGTAATCGTAAGCGATTAAGATCCGTTGTAACGCCTTGATTCAATGAATTATCATGCTGAAATAATAGGTTTTTATAAACCCCCGATAGTTCAATGCTATGCACAGAAGGTATGCTTATAAGGCACATCACAAGAACAACACAGCCACACCATAACTGCTTCATAGATATAAGGATTTACTGTGTGCGACAAAAATTATATATGTTACAGTCACGAGCGCTAATATAAAAAAGCTACGTTTAAACCGTGGTGTTAAATCGCCATTCAATGCCAAAAAACCAAACAGAATATAACCAGCAATAGCAATAAGTTTGACCAATAACCAGTTATCATTCCATGGTGCAAAGCCCAATATATAAGCCAGACTAATACCACTAAGTAATAGTAAGCTATCAATTATATCTGGAATACTACGCTTCCACATGTATGAGTGAATGGGTTTCCCTAACCACATATACACCCCACGACACACAAATAACAATAATGACAGACTCACAAAGCTGATATGCAACGACCATAAAGAAGTCATCATGATAAGCTCATTTACACAGTATCACGCGATACAATCTGGCCATCCTGCATATATACGCACTGCAGTGCCGCTGCCATGGCAACAGGATCATGCGATGCAATGAGAAAGGTCATTTTACAGCGTTCATTTAAATCGCGCATCAAATGCATTAAAGATTCACCATGTTGCGAATCAAGGTTGGCCGTTGGCTCATCGGCAAGCACCAACGCAGGTTCGCAGGCAAGTGCGCGAGCAACAGCGACACGCTGTTGTTGACCCCCTGATAATTGGTCGGGTCTTCTATTCTCCAAGCCGTCCAAGCCCACCTCTGATAACCAGCGATCAGCAATATTCAAACGCTCTTTTTTAGGCATCCCACGCAACTGCAATACATACGCAACATTTTCCCGTGCCGACAATACACGAATAAGATTATAAGCTTGAAAAACAAAGCCAATACGTTGCAAACGAAAGTTCGCACGCGCAGAAGTCGCTAAAGCCAAAACATCTTCCCCGGCAATATGCAAACTACCTGCATCAGGATTATCCAACAAACCAATCATATTTAACAATGTTGTTTTACCCGAACCCGAACGCCCTGAAAGAACAGTAAATGCGCCTTTTTTCAGTTGAAAATCCACATGATCTAAGGCTGCAATATCCGAATCACCACTATGGTAATATTTACATAGGCCTGTTGCTTGTAATAACATATCCTCGGACATCGTCACACCTCTCGCATGGCTGTTGCTGGGTTTAGTCGTGATGCTTTCCATGCTGGATAAAAGCTTGCCAAAATCGCCCCTAACATCGCCGCAATTAAAATCCGTGCACAACCATTGAATGTTAATTCAGGGTAAACAATCGGGCTCATATACATAAACGAAAATGCCGTCGCATATTGGGATAAATCCAAGCCATAGTGACCAAAATAAAGGCTGAACCCTGCACCTAATAAAAAACCCAGAATTCCACCCATGGCAACCAAGACCAATGTTTCGCAAACCACCATGGCAAATAATTGCCCTTGTCTTGTGCCTAATGCTGTCATTAAGCCAAATTCTCGTACGCGATCATACATGCTCATAAGCATCGTATTCAACACTTCTGCCAATACCACAACAATAACCACCAACAATACAATCCATGTATATACTTCAGCAAACATCGTCCACTGCTCTGCCATGGGATCAATTTCCTGCCAGCGTAATACTTCAAAGTCATGCATATTTAATACGCCTTCCAAATGCTTCACAATCGTATCAACCGCTGTAAAAGTATCGGCTCGAATCACCACATCGGTCACGCCATCGCCCAAATGCAACCAATCCTGTGCCATGGAAATGGGTACCAAAGCCAAAAGGTTATCCACATCCATCACACCCGAATGAATCAAACCGCGTACCCGAAAAACTTCAGAAGCAATATCTCCTTCAGGTGAAGCGGCCATTAGAACAACTTTATCGCCCAGCCCGACACTTAAACGATCCGCCAAAACATCGCCCAGTAGGACGCCGCGCTTATCACCCACTTGCAACCATTCACCAGCCTGTACAAAACTATACAGGCGGCTAACTTTTTTCTCTTTTTCAGGTTCAATGCCACTGACCAATACACTTGCATTTGCGCCCGCAGCCGAGGCAAGGCCTGAAACACGAATACGATGTGTCCAAGCCTTAACATGAGGCATGGATTGCAAAGCTTGATCAACCTGTGTGGTATCAGCCATATAATCAGTGATGCGGCGACTTTGCTCAAAACCTTTGCTATGCACTTGTACATGCCCCATTTGCGTCAACACAAAATTCAGTTTCATGTTTTGTAACCAGCCATCATTCATCGCGGATAAAAATGTTAAGGCCGCAATGCCAATCCCCAAACCCAGCACTGTTAGCCCAGTACGCATGGGGTACAATAATAAATTGCGCAATCCAAGACGAAAATAAATACTAAACATGATGAATCGCTTCAACAGGTTGAAGTCTTGTGACTCGCCAGACTGGTACAAATGCAGCGATAATAGCCGCTGCCATCACAGAGCCTGCCGTTTGCCACAAATGATCTGAATCAATTTCGGTGTAGACAATAGGATCAACATAAAAACGCGCCACCGTATCCATTTCGGCTGACAAATCGATGCCTATAGAATGAAACCAAGTGACCAACGCCAATCCCACCGCCAGGCCAAGCAAGACACCCAAGCCTCCCAATATAACCGATTCCACAACGACCATACTGGCTAAAATACGACGGCTGCAGCCCAATGCCATCATCACCCCAAATTCACGCACACGTTCTAGCATACTCATCAAAACAGTGTTCATGATACCCGCTGCAACAATCAACAAAACCACTGCCAAAAAGATATAATAAAATGCATTTTCCAGATCTACCCACTGTTTCATCATAGGGTACATATCATACCAACGTAAAACTTCATAATCTTGATCAGCCAAGCTTGTCCGCAGTGATGTCGTCACTGCTTCCAAATTTTCTGGTTCGATTTGCAACACCACACGCGTGTAACGCCCGTCCATTTCAAGCATACGTTGCAATACATTCAAGGGAACTATCGCCAAACCACGATCAATGCCCATTTCGCCACTGGATATAATACCAATAAGCTGAAATTTATCCGCTGCCAATGCACCAAAACGATCTTGGGTTAAGAAAATAACATCATCGCCCAGTGTAACACCCAAATTACGCGCCGCAGTCGCTCCCAACACACACACCGCACCATCGCCAGCTTGTAAAAAACGCCCTTGATCTACTTTTCCCGCAATGCGTGTAGTTTTTTCTTCTGCGCGGGCATTCATGCCAAGCAACACCAACCCTTCAGAGACATCATCTCCCACGGCCAAAGCAAAGGTATCCAACCGCCAACTTACCGCTTTAATTTGGCTGGCATCCTCGGCTTTTTTTAAGGCCACTTTAAGGACATTGTTTTGCTGAATATCTCGTGACAAGCTTGGTTTCTTAAAAAAATCATTGTGATGAATTTGTACACTGCCAACAATCACCTCTTGTAGGTTTCGCATCATGGTATTGTGTACACCATCATTAAATCCCCATAAGAAAATAAGTGCCGCCAAGCCTGCTGCCACCGCTGCAATTGTTAACATGCTTCGATGCCACTGACGTATAATATTGCGCCACGCCAATGAAAGTACCATCAATGGGCACCAACCCTGCGTAAATTAACGCGTGTAAAAATAGAGCTTTTGATGGGCTTATCAAAGGTTGCCCTCTCTAACTTTAGCAACGTTTTCTTCCCTTCTTTTTGCAAGGGAATCATGGTCCAAAGTGTGGGTATGCGCCGCCCATCCATCAGTCGAACTTCACTAAAGTCCAAATGCCTGATATGCGTATTATGCTCATCATAATAATCATCACTTAAAGGAATACCTTCAGTACTCACCACATGAATAATCTTACCCCAAACCACAGCCGCATCAGGCTTGGCGGTTGATTCAATCGTAACACTTTGCTTTCCTTTGGCGATAATGCGGTGATGATAATCTTCAACAACCGAATCCATTTTCACCAAATCATCATTGCTAAAGTCCGACCCCATCCACGAAGAAAGCATCATGGATGCAGGGATACGAATATCACGCTCCAACTTGGGTAAATACATCCATAAATTTTTACCAGATTTTAACCATGCCGTATCTTTTTCTTTTTTCGGTGATAACACGCGTATAAAAAAACGTTTATCTGCACGTTCATCCCAAGCATCAAAACGAATAGAACGTTGCCAATCAGGTGTTTTAATCTGCATCATATAACGCGCTGTACTGGTATTGGAGCGCATCAAATCCTGTACTTTTTGGATGATATTTTTGGCATCCATATCTTCAGCAATGGCAACAAAAGGCATGCCAAAAAATAAAATAAGCATTAAACAACGCGATAACATAGTCTAAGTTTAAACCGCCTTATACAAAATAAACAGCAAAAGGGTCAAATCCAAGTAACTTTTACAAGCGTCACAATGCACAAGTAGGCGTTATTGCTTTAAATCATTTTGATAGATTGAAATACGATTGCGACCTGACTTCTTGGCATGATACATCGCAGCATCAGCCTGTTTCGTTAATTCATCCAAATCTTCACTATCATCAGGGTAAATACTAAGCCCTAAACTCGCGCCAACTTGGCATTCCAAATCATCTATTATAAAAGTTTTACGCATCAGCAGCAAGGCTTTCTCAGCAATATTTATAGCTCTATCTATATCGGAAATATTTTCAATAATCATGACAAATTCATCTCCGCCAACACGCGCCACAGTATCTGACGTTCGCACACAGCCTTGTAATCGTGTTGCAATCTCCTGCAGCAACGCATCACCCACATTATGGCCGTGTGTATCATTCACAAGTTTGAAGCCATCAATATCAATAAATATTAGAGCAGTTTTACTTTTAGAACGTTTGGAAACTTCCATAGCATGACTTAAGCGGTCAATAAATAACAATCGGTTTGGCAACTCTGTTAGAGGATCATGATTGGCCAAATACTCAAGCTTAACTTCAAAATCTTTACGTTCGGTAATATCTAAAAATGTACTCACATAATGTAAGATGTCATTATGCTTATCTTTAATAGTTGTGATAATAAGCCACTCTGGATAAATAGTGCCATTTTTTCGTCTATTCCAAATTTCGCCTTCCCAATAGCCTTCGTCCAGAATTCCTTTCCACATTTGCTGGTAAAACTCTTTAGACTGCCGGCCAGATTGTAAAATCCTTGGGTTTTTACCAAGAACTTCCTCTGCTTGGTAGCCCGTAATCCGTGAAAATGCTGGATTAACAAGCTGAATATTACCCTGCATATCCAATACCATAATCGCATTGGAAACTGTATCCATCACCTTGGCCGCCAAGCGAAGTTCTCGCTCTGCTTTCTTTTGCTGCGTCATATCACGTACTGCATGCACAATTTGCCTTTGTTTTTCTGAGCGTCCTTGCAACAACGAAATACTTACCAAAACGGGAACTTTTTGCCCTTGTTTATCTATAAAATTAACATCGATGCTTTTAACATCACCGTTCTGAATAAACGCATTCTGTTTATCCTCACTCAGTAAGACCTTGCCTGTTGAGAGTAAATCGTTGACTGGCATACCGATGAGTTCTTTTTCTGAATAGCCCAATGAATTTCGTGTTGCGGGGTTTGTTGTAAGTATCAGTCCCTGATGATCAGTAACCAATAACATCTCACCCAAGGATGCAATAATGCTATCGACATAATCCTTGGACACCGTTGTTTTTTGCAAACGATCAGCCATCCGATTAAAGCTTGCCGCGAGTATAGAAATTTCATCATTGCCTTGAATATCGACTTGAACATTAAAGTCATTATTACTAATTCTTTCACTTGCCAAAGAAAGTTTAGAAATGGGTGTAATAACCCACTTTCTCATATAGAAAAAAAGAACCCCGCCCAACAACAGCATTGAAACAATTGAAATCATCAACCCTTGGAATCGCATCGATTTAATTTTCTGTTCAACAACAGCTGTCGATGTTGTGACCCTCAAAATGCCCCGAATGGGCGATAAATCATAACCATGGCATGCTTTACATTGCTCACCAAGCGGTATTGGCAACAAAAATGTTAAGCTCTTCTTTTCACCCTCAGCCACAACAATAGGCTCACCTTGTGCGGCTTTTTTTAAATCAATTAAAGAAATATCAGAGGCTTGTTTAGGAGCTTGTTCAGGACGCATAAAAGCCTGGGTATTTAAAAAACCGTTTACTTGGTAGATAGTCTTTAAATCCCGAAATGCGAGGGAACCATCCCTACGGAAAACATCTACTTGTTCGACCTTGGACTCTCTGCGAACCCTCTCAAGCCAATCATGAGCCAAATTGCCATCACCGGCGAGCATCAGTGTTTCTAGACTGGCCAATAGTGCATAAGCAGTTTCCTCAGCCCCAGTCTGTGACTGCTCCATAACTAATTTTTGCTGCTGCCCAGACATAAAGTGAAATGTTAAGCCAAAGGCCAAGCCAAGAGTAATGATTAAAACAAGAAAAAATTTTGTTTTAATACTCTGTTTCATGGGTATCTGCTGTTCTTCTATAGGATTAGGCAAGCCTCCCCCCTTCAGAGTAAACTTTAAACAACATGAGAAGAATTACATAATTTCACCTTATTAACAATGCCCACTGGCGATAATAGCAGGGCGGACTCAAAGTATAAGCGTAACAGCGATTGAGGTTAAATTGCGGCCATGGGGAAAATATTATACCTAGATCCTGCAAGTGTTTATACGTGCAGAGTGTAAGGTATTGGTTTACATGGCGTAT
>JAUZQS010000132.1 GCA_030950875.1 Mariprofundaceae bacterium
TGATGATGAGGCTTTTGCAACGCGTGCCAAAGAAGTATCTCAGGGTCCAAGTGCAAGTCGTGGTGGAGACTTGGGTTGGTTTAAGCGTGGACAGATGGTTGCTGCATTCGAAGATGCGGCATTTGCACTGAAGGAAGGTGAAACCAGTGGTGTAGTTAAGTCACCTTTTGGGCTGCACATTATTCGTGTGATAAAAAAACGTCATGTTGATCCGAATAGTTTTGTGGCAAGAGCCGATCAAATTAAGCAGGCCTTGACGAATGCTGAAATGCAGACCCAAGTACCGCGTTGGTTGGCCTCTTTAAAGGCAAAAGCTGTTATTACAAAGCAATCTTGTCCGCAGTTGGAACGTATGGGTAGTTTGCAGAAAGGTGTGACTAAGGCTCACTAATGCCCCCCATGCTGATGACCTTAGGTGAGCCAGCTGGTATTGGCTCTGATTGCGTTCTGCTTGCTCACCAAGCACAACCTGAATTATTTTCGGATATACGTATTGTTGCACCCGCGTCATGGTTGAAGCTGCGAGCCAAAGAATTGGGTATTGATACGCCCATCCACGCGCTTAATTCATTGAATACGACGTGTGATGATAAGTCTGCATTGTATTGTTGGAGCCCTTTACAAGAGAAAACAGTACCGCCAATTTCTGGAAAACCATCCATAGCAACCGCAGATGCGGTAATTGCTTGTATTGAAGCTGCTGCATTGGCCTGTATGCATGGTCAGGCATCGGCACATATCACAGGGCCTATTGAAAAAGCGGTATTGCGTGATGCAGGGTTTAATTTTCCAGGCCACACTGAATTCTTGGCGCACTTGGCTAGAGAGCATTTAGGACGAGATTGCGATATTGTGATGATGCTGGCATCGAAGGTGTTGCGTGTTGCTTTATTAACGACGCATATGGCGATCAGCGATGTTTCCTCTAGCTTATCAATTGAGAAGAGCTTGCGCTGTATTGAAATTACCCATGCTGATTTACAGCAACGTTTTGGCATCAATAAACCACGGATTGGATTGTGTGGTTTGAACCCCCATGCCGGTGAGCAAGGACATTTTGGGCGTGAAGAAATTGACATTTTAATGCCCGCTGTATTACAGGCTAGGAAGTTAGGCATTGATATTTCCAATCCATTGCCAGCAGACACGTTATTTTCAGCGCAAATGCGTGACCAATTTGATGTAATTATCTGTTGTTACCATGATCAGGCTTTGATTCCGATTAAGACATTGAGTTTTGGTGACGCTGTGAATGTTACCCTAGGTTTGCCATTTATTCGCACCAGTGTGGATCACGGCACAGCATTGGATCGTGCAGGAAGTGGAAAAGTGTCCTACAGTAGCCTTGTGGAAGCCATTGAATTGGCTCGCTTTATGAAACGAAAGTCTGAGGTGACGACAACTGTTTGTAAGGAGGTTCGGCATGGTGATAAATGATTTGAATGGCAAGTTGTTATTAGCAACACCAAGCCTGCAAGATCGCCAGTTTAAAGACAGTGTTATTCTGCTTTGTCACCATGATAAAGAAGGTAGTATGGGCTTGATTATTAACCGTCCGCAAGAGATTACAATTCGTGATGTTTTGGATGATATGAAGCTTTTTCCAAAGGAAGACGTCTTAAAAACATTTCCAGAATACCGCTTGGTATCGTATGAAGGCGGCCCAATGGATTCCTTTCGTGGTTTTGTCTTGCATGATGGCTGGCATATGTATGAATCAACCATGCAAATTACGCCAGAATTACACCTTACGACATCGCGTGATGTCTTGGAAGAATTGGCGCAAGGACTCGGGCCTGAACATTTTACGTTTATTTTGGGGTATGCAGGTTGGGATGCAGGACAGCTTGAACAGGAACTATTGGATAACTCATGGCTAATTGTATCTTCTAGTCACCACCTTCTTTTCGAAACGGCTCCAGAACATCGTTGGGCACTAGCTGCGCAAAGTATGGGGATTAGTAAATCGCATTTATCATCACAAGTGGGACATGCCTGATTTGTGAGTGTGGCTATTACAGGCGATATAAACCTGCGACTTACATTTTCATGATATTATTTTTATATACTTTTGGAGGGCGTTGATGCGTATCTTGATTGCATATCACTCAGATTACGGGAGTACTGAGAAAATGGCGCAGGCGATTTCTGCGGGAGCATCTGCGAGTCAAACAGACTGCAAGGTCACGGTTAAACAGGCTGCGGATACTTCTTTAAATGATTTGGAGAAGGCAGATGTCATTCTTTTTGGTACGCCTGTGCATATGGGTTCCATGGCATGGCCGATGAAGAAACTTGTGGATGAAACCTCCAAACTATGGATGGAAAACACCCTCGAAGGAAAGGTTGGGGGAGTATTTGCTACAGGTGGCGGATTGGGTAGTGCCGGTGGCGGAATTGAACAGACACTGATTTCATTGCACTCAAATTTCCTTGAGCATGGTATGGTGGTGATTGGATTTCCTAAGAGTTTACCTGGTTATGCTGATGCTGGCTTGCATTGGGGAGTGTGTGCGCGCACGAGTAACCATGAAGGCATGCCACAGGGTATCAGTGATGCAGCACTTGTTGCAGCGCGCAGTTATGGTGCGCACGTGGCTGCTATGGCGGCACATATTTTAGGAGCAGACTTGTAAGCTATTTTGTTCAGCATTGGTAAAAATCATATTGCTTTTACCTGCATGATCTTCGGCGCGACTCCAACAGGCATAGGGCATGGCAATTTGACGGGTATAGGCGATGGATTGATTTTGAATATGAGCAATAAGCATGCGTATGCTTCCAGAGTGAGCAACAATTAAGGCATGCTTGCCGCGATAGCGTTGACATGCATCTTGCCAAAAATCAACGATGCGTGATTGCAGTTCTTCGGGAGATTCACCTTGTGGCGGACGCATACCCGTAGGATCATTTCGCCATTGTGCTAGCATGTTCGGGAAGCGCTCTTTAATTTTTTCATGTGTAAGGCCTTCCCATTCACCATAATGCATTTCTGCAATGCGTGGCTCTATGATGCATGGAATACCCTTCTCCTCTGCCCATTGTTGGGCTGGAAGTGCGCAGCGAGAGAGAGGGGAGGAAATAATAACGTTAATGTTGTTGCGTAGCCTTTCCCATACGTGGTTCATTTGATTCTGGCCTTCTGTAGTTAAATCAGCCTCGATACGACCACGGTACTTTACACCGCCTGCAAGGGCACCATGGCGCAATAAATCTGCAACAAACATTGAAACTCCCAGCTGACTATCTAAAGTGTCAGCGATACGCTTATTTAAGCCAAAGGAATACTAACCATGCTAAAAGATTTTGACATCAATGACCCCAAGAATATCGAAGCTATGGTACATGTGCGCGGATTATTAGAGTTTTTAGGGGATAATCCAGAGCGTGAGGGCCTGAAGGAAACACCTGCTCGTGTACTATCTGCCATGCAAGAGCATTTTTCTGGTTATAATGAAGATCCCAAAGAGCATTTATTGAAGACCTTTGAAGAAGTCTGTGGTTATGATGAGGTCGTACTGGTATCGGATATTGATCTGCATAGCCATTGCGAACATCA
>JAUZQS010000133.1 GCA_030950875.1 Mariprofundaceae bacterium
ACATGAAAGTGACGAAATGAGCTGTGTTAGTGTACTCTGAGCATGTTAGCAGAGGAGTAACTATTCAGTTCACCACTTATTTTCCCGATGACTGTGTTAAAAAATACTCACTTACAGGAGTAAGCTGCGCTTTTTTGCCTAGTCCTCAGAAAAATAAGCGGCAATCTGAACAGTTACAGGCTATTTTGTGGTTGCATTGAATAGTTGCATAGAGGATAGCTTTGATCAGGTGGATGGACTATTGCAGCGCTTATCGATGTTGCGCAATTGGTCGCGCCAAACACTCTCTGCATACCGCAGTGACTTGATGGATGTGCATAGATTCTTATATGCATCACAAACCACGCTGTTCGAGGCGCAATCCGAGGTGCTGGTTTTATATTTAGGGGCACTCATGAAGCGAGGCTTGCGTGCCAGTAGCATTCAACGCAAACGTAGTGCTTTATCGACTTGGTATAGTTTTTTGCAACAGGAGGGTTTACGGGAAGATCACCCTGTACGTAAGCTGCCCAAACAACGGCGTGGACGCCCCTTGCCAAAAAATATGTCTGAAGATGATGTCAGTCGGCTATTGCTCACGCCTGATGTAGATAGTATGCATGGCTTGCGAGACCGTTGTATGCTGGAGTTGATGTATGCCACAGGCATGCGCGTTTCTGAGTTGGTAGGCTTGCAATTGGGCTGTTTGGATATGCAGGCAGGTGTCTTGAGGGTTGTGGGGAAAGGCGATAAAGAGCGTTTGATTCCTTTTGGAGAAGAGGCTGGCGTATGGCTGTCTCGATGGTTACAAAAACGCCCGCAAATAGCCAATGCATTTGTGTTTCCAGGCCGTGCTGGTAAGGCGATGAGTCGTCAGAATTTTTGGCTTCGTATGCGAAAGTATGCGGAAGAAATTGATTTGAAGCCTTTGCCATCACCGCATGTGTTAAGGCATGCATTTGCAACACATTTATTGAATCATGGTGCTGATTTGCGTAGTGTGCAAATGATGTTAGGGCATGCAAATATTACGACAACGGAAATTTATACGCATGTGAGTCGTGTACGTTTGCATCAATGGGTTGATGCTGTGCATCCGCTGGGGAGTGGGGATTGAGTATACATGTGCTGATGAGGCAAGCGCGTAAAGCTGTCAATAAAGAGCGCTATGAAGAAGCGCGTGACTTGTATCAGCAGGTGATTGATACGGATGAGATGAAGGATAGTTTAGATATCCAGTTGCGCTTGGCTTGGTGTCATGAGCATTTGTGGCAAGTGGATGAGGCGTGTGCCTTGTATCAAGGTGTCATTAAGCAATATACAGATAAAGGTGAGTTGGGAGCGGCTGAAGCATTGCAGAAGTCTGTGGATGGACTGTTTAAACCTGTGAAGATAGAGAAACTTCTGCCTGAGACTCAGCAAGTTACAGCTTTGAATAAAGAGCAACTCATGAATGCATTGCAGGCGCTGGGTCAAGATATTGAGTTGTTGCCAGGTGATAAGCTTTGTGATGTGGGTGGTATGCCTGATACCTTGTGGTTGCTAAAGCTGGGCACATTAACGGTATATATGCCCGATTATACGGAAGATGAGCCTGACAAATTATGTGCCCAAGCGGGCGAATTTGTATTGGTGGGTGAATTGGGCGTATTTACCGAACAACGCCGCTATGCTGCGGTGTATGCTGAAGGCTCATGCCGTTTGTGTGCGATTCCAGCTAAAGCTATTAGGGCTTGTAAAGATCTGGCATTTCAGGCTGGAATGGAGACGCTGTTGCGGAAACATTGGGTAGATCCCGTGCTTGCTCAACACGCGATTTTTGAACGTGTGAACGATGTAGATCGCCTGAATTTGAGCAAGTCCTTGAAAGTCGTTGAGTTAGAGCCTGGGCAGTGCTTAATTGAGGCGAATGAGGAGCATGATGGCGCTTATTTATTGCAAAGAGGATGCTTATTTTTTTTGCATGATGTTGATAGCCCGCTCGATGATGAGCTTGATGATGAAAGTGGCAACCTGCTGACCAGTGTTGTGCCGGGTGACATGATACATATGGGGGGATTGTTGCATACCTACAAAAGCCCATACCGCGTTGTGGCTGCGACACCTGTGCGGTTGTTGCATTTATCCCGAGAAAGCTTTGAGTTTTTTTCATTGCGTCGGCCATGGATTGTCCAGGCCGTATTGCGTTATTGTCGTCGTCCAGTGCATTTGCAAGTGATGCGCCCCAATGATGATTATTTATGGAAAAGCGATAGACATATCGAATTGTGTAAAATCGTCTAGACTAGGGGATAAGAACTTTTCGGGGGCAGTATGCAGGACTTTCAAAAAATATTTCAACGGGCGCGTGATGCCGCAGCCAAGGGCGACTTTCAAATGGCGCGTAAACTGTATTCGGAATTATGGCAGTCGCCGACATGGAAACATGATACAGATGTGCAGTTGAGTTATGCCTATTCTTGTGAGCGTACGGGTGATTATACGGAGGCATTGCAGGCCTATAAGGCTTTGATGGGGAGTAGTGTTAACCGACCTAACTTGGCAGGCGAACAAGACGTGGCAGAAGAAAGTATGACGCGCTTGCGTGAGTTGATGGGAGATGTAGGAGAATCAGAAGATAACGCTGTCATTGATGTCAATCGTGATGCTGCAGAAGCAGCGTTTGTGACACGTTTGTTTACACATGGTTACAGCCGTTCATTGTTACCAGGTGATGTGTTGTGTCACGAAGGTGAACCTGCTGGGCATATGTGGTTGCTACAGGATGGTACTATAGATGCTGTTTTGCCCCATCAAGTAACATCAAAACTAACTGGCGCAGAGAATCGCCCATGTTTGATGGGAGAACTCGCCTATTTTACAGGACTGCGAAGGTCTGCGACCTTATGTTGCGCCACAGCTGTGAAAGTGATTGAGCTGCCCTATGAAGATATTCGGGCGCTGTTGGAGAAAGATAAATCATTGTATGAAATGATGGATTATTTATTTCGCCACAGGCTTGTTGCGCATATACTATCGCGGCATCAGATATTTAAGTTATTTAATGAGCCTGATCGCAAACGATTAACATCTGTTTTTGAAAATACGCTAACAAAATCGGGTCAAATGCTGATAGAACAGGGCGAAGATCACCCGCATGCTTATATGGTGCAAAGTGGCGTATTGTTATTATTGGACTGTAGTCAAGGCGAGGAACAGTTGCTTGGTAGTGTGCAGCCAGGCGACTTTTTTCATCTTGGCGGTTTGTTGCGTGGGCATCATGCTGCCTATAAAGTGTTATCAGGAACGCCTTCTCACTTATTGCGCTTGCCGCGACATGATTTTGAGCCATTTATGCTTCAACGACCATGGTTGATAGGCGCGATTTTGAAACATGTCCGCTTGTCTTCACGCGAGCAGGTTCTGCGCCCAGATGCAGGGAATGTATGGGGTGCGGACAATTATATTGATATGAAATAAACATTGCATACTGAGTGGTAATTCTACGGTGTAAGCAATAAGCCTTCTGGCAGTCTAACAGTCAACATGAAGGGTAGCGTATGAATAAAACAGGCGCATGGCTCTATTTGGTGTTAAAATACGCTCGAGTTTATCCGTTTAGATGTTAGGAGATTGAATATTATGGCGAAGAATAAAGAAATTGCGCGTTATTCACCCGGTTTGGCAGGTGTACCTGTTACAGAGTCGGCTATTTCATCGGTAGATGGAAGTGTTGGGCATTTGGAATATCGCGGTATTGATATTGAGCAATTGGCGGAACAATCTTCCTTTGAAGAGACATCGTTCTTGTTAATTTATGGGCATTTGCCAAATGAAGATGAGCTTGCTCAATTTGCCAATGAACTACATCATCATCGCCGCATTAAGTTCCGCATCAGGGATATTATGAAATGCTTTCCCGAATCGGCACATCCGATGGATTCTTTGCAGACAACGGTAGCAGTGATGGGCATGTTTTATCCGTTACCTCATAGCTTAGATGGTCATTTGAGCGATAAACATGTGCGTACGGTGTGTCTAAATTTAGTGGCCAAGCTACCAACGTTGGTGGCGGCTCATGCACGGATGCGTAGGGGTGATGATCCGATTCCACCGCGTGATGATTTGTCGCATGCAGGTAATTTCTTATACATGTTAACGGGCAATGAGCCGACACTTTTGATGGAACGCATTATGGATGTCGCAATGATTGTGCATGCGGAGCATACCTTAAATGCCAGTACATTTTCAACGATTGTAACTGCATCAACGCTGGCAGATCCTTATACCTGTATCAGTGCGGCAATCGGTTCACTTTCTGGGCCTTTGCATGGCGGTGCCAATGAAGATGTATTGCACATGCTCGATGAGATTGGTCATGTTGATCGCGCCGAAGCCTACTTGCACGATAAGCTTGCAAATAAAGAAAAAATTGCTGGTTTGGGGCATCGTGTTTACAAAACAAAAGACCCACGAGCCACCCTTTTGCAAAAGCTTTATGTCGAGTTAACCAAAGAAATGGGTGAAGATCCAACGTATGCAATTGCCAGTCGTATTGAAGATCTTTCACGTAGCACCTTGGGAGCCAAGGGTATTTGTCCGAATGTCGATTTCTATTCGGGAATAGTGTATCGCAAGTTGGGTATTCCAACCGATTTATTTACACCTATTTTTGCGATTGCGCGTGTGTCTGGCTGGTTGGCACATTGGCGTGAACAGTTGGGTGTCAGTCGTATTTTCCGTCCTATGCAAATTTATACAGGTAAAAATGGGCAAAATTATATACCTATGCAGAAGCGCTAGTTTTCAAAGCGTGGCTTTGTAGCTTCTATGCCTTTTGATCTGGTTGTTGTTGATTTAGATAACACGCTTTATGCAGCAAATAATGGTGTCTTTGCCCGCATGGATAAGCGGATGACGGCGTTTATTTGTAATGCTTTGAACATGCAATATGAAGAAGCGAATGCTTTACGGGTGGGTTACTGGCGAGAATATGGGACGACATTGCGTGGGCTTATTCTGCACCATGGTATTGAGCCAGAAGCATTTTTACACGATGTGCATGATGTGAATGTACACGAGCTGCTTTGTGAAAATTTACAGTTGAATGAAGCATTGCATCAGCTTCCTGGTCGTAAGGTTATCCATACCAATGGTATTTATGAGCATGCCGAACGTGTTTTGAATGCACTAGGCGTGCGGCATCACTTTGAAATTATTTATGATATTCGTTATAATGCCTACATGCCTAAGCCGTCTGCGACGACGTTGAAGATGTTATTGCATGATGAGGGTGTATCACCTGTGCGAACCTTGGTGTTGGACGATATGCAGGAGAACCTTGTTGTGGCCAAAGAGCTTGGTGCGCGAACGTGCTGGGTGACAACAGAGCAGCCGCAACATGACTGGGATTATCAGGTTTCTGAGGTTGAGGAGCTCGCCACGTATTTTAACCCGGAAGGGACACTGAAATTGTAAAATAGTTCATGTGTTTCATTTATAATAGAAACCCAATGATTTAAATATGTGTTGTTTAGACACACCTTAAATAACTTGAATATTTGCATTATAGCAAAGAATATCTATGGTGCGGGAAAAACGTATAGGTGGAAAAAACATGTCTCAAAAGAAAATTACCAAAAAAGAACTATTAGTGAAAGCAGCTGAATTTGGCCTTAAAGGTGTTCAGAAGTTGAAAAAAGACGCAATCATTCATGCGATTCAGGTTGCAGAAGGCAATGATGCTTGCTTTTCTAACATTCAAAACTGTGCGGTCAGCCCTTGTCTTTACCGTGCTGAGTGCCAAACTTCTTAATTATAAATAATCTATAAGCCATGAGTTTCTAGGAGTCTGTCGGACTTAGATGATTGTCGCGAGAAATAGCAGGATTGAGGCGGTTTTGGCATTGAATTGAGGCGAATAGCAGGGCTATTTAACGAGATTCAAGGTGAAAAACGACCAATATCTGATTTTTCGTAGTAAATTAGTTTAAGTCCGACAGACTCCTAGGTGTAGGCATCGCACGATGCCTAGCTTAGAGACTTGCAGGTTTAAATGGTAAAATGTTTGATAAGGAGTATTGATGCCAGCTGTTGAATTATTATATCAGGCTGGCTTATCTTCCTTGCGAGGCAGTGTTGCTGTGATCAATGCCCAAGCTGAGCCTTGCTTGCGCGAACTTTGTTTAAAGTCTGAAATATACCAACTACAACAGTCGTTTAAACCTGTGTGTGATGAGATTCTACGCATGGGATTGCAATCAACATCAGATATCGATGGTGAATTTGATGTTATTCTTGTATTTCCATCAAAAAATAAACTTTTAACCTTATCAAATATGGCAAAAGCGATGCTTTTGTTACATGAAAATGGAAAAATTATCATGGCTTGTGCCAATGCACATGGCGCCAAATCGTATGATGGGGCGTTAAAGAAGCTGGCTGGTCATGTCGGTTCCACATCAAAATCGAAATGCAGAATATTTTCAGCGACGCGCAACAATGAATTTGATGAGCATTTAGCGAATCAATGGCTCGATACGGCCAAAATA
>JAUZQS010000134.1 GCA_030950875.1 Mariprofundaceae bacterium
GTTTGAGCGATGTCTCTATTTTAATCTCAATGCACTAACGCGCCGGATCAACCAAATCTGGGACGATGCGTTTGCTAATATGGAGCTTTCCCCCGCCCACGCCTACCTGTTGCGTTTGGTGCTGGAAGAACCGGGCTTGTCACCAAAGCAGATTGGCGATGTCTTGAAATTGAAAAAGTCTACCGTGACGCGATTCATTGATGGGTTGGAATTCAAGGGGTTTGTAGTCCGAAGCAGGGGTGAGGAACATGATTCCCGTCTGATTGCTATTCATCCCACCAGCCAGGCCAGAGCGATCCAAAATGAACTGGAGCAGCAGGAAGATAAACTCTATCAAAGCCTGTGCATCACGCTTGGGGAAGAGCGCGTGAAAGAACTCGTCCAATTATCGAAGTCCACATTAGACAATCTGTAATCTCTTCGTTCGGCTTAATGGTTGTATATACAACTATGGTTTCTGTTTTTTGGAATTCATCTGATTGAAGCTTACATTCTTCTATGCGACGTAGCGCTTTACACATCGTTGCTAAATCCCGCTGAAATACTTTTTCTATGTTGTAATGTGATGCATTGTCATAGCGTTTCATCGCATTGAACCATGCATCTGTTTACGATGGATGATTTAAAACGTGACATAGATCAATTGTTGCGTTCAAATCATTCCTTACTGTTTCAACTCTGAATCACAAATCGAATCATGAAGCGCAATGCTTTCTCCACTATAGAGGTGTTTATCAACATGGCTAAAAAGTTTTACGTTGTATGGCAAGGAAGAGAGACGGGCATTTTTAATGATTGGAGTACGTGTAAAAAACATATTGATGGTTTTTCCGGGGCTAGATACAAGTCATTCAAAAGCTTGGCAGAAGCAGAAGCGGCTTTTGCTGGCCAAGCTATTGCATCGGTCGGAAGAGTGAAAAAGAGAGTCTCGAATCAAACGGTTAAAACATATACGGTAGCCGAAATCGCTGTCATGAAAGTGGATACGAAAATATTCACCGATGGTGGCTGTGAACCGAATCCCGGTAAAGCCGGTTCAGGTGTGGCGATCTATCGTAATGATCGGATTATTGAACTTTGGTACGGCCTGTTTAACCCGAATGGAACCAATAACACGGCTGAACTTAATGCACTGCATCAGGCCATGATTATGGCAAAAACTGAGCTTAAAAATGGCCAGTCGGTGGCGATTTTTTGTGACTCTAAATATTCCATTCAATGCATTACCCAGTGGGCTATAAACTGGCAGAAGAAGGGTTGGAAGAAGCAGGGTGGTGAGATTAAAAACCTGGCATTGATCAAAGAGATGTTTGCTTTGCATCAGGCGTTAAAGGCGAATATTAAAGTGTTGCATGTGAATGGTCATGTCGGTGTTGAAGGCAATGAACTGGCTGACCGCATGTCAATTGTAGCCATTGAGACCAGAGAGCGTGAATTCAGACGTTATGAGAAAAGCATTGATGTTGAAGCTATTCTGGCGCTAAGAACGGGCTGATCAGCGTCCACCCTCATTTGAATCGTTTTCCACCTGCCCTCGATTGCTGCTTAACGAGATGCTTTTGGATCAAGTGGTCTGCAAGCCGATGGGTGGGTGAAAAAACTTGGTTAGCGCTACAGGAGATGATCAGTTTTGAGGAGCCATCCAATCTGGCTAAATGGTTTGCTGATGGCGTTATTGAAGCATCAACCTGTCCGGAAGTGCGGCTTGAGCCGCGCCGAACCTGGCAAAAGGGCACGGCTGAAGCCGTACTCCCAAGTTATGCCAAGTTATGCTAAAGTTATGCCAAAGGGTTATTAAATATTTTTGGATAGAGGAGGCTATCATGGCAGTAAAAATAATTTTATCATTGGACGGTGGCGGTATTCGAGGTGCCGCAACGGCGCAGTTCTTAAGTCGACTGGAATCCGATTTGGGGAGCAGTCTCTATAACACATTTGATTTATTTGCAGGCACATCCACCGGCGGAATTATCGCCGGAGCGATTGGTTTGCTGCAGAAGCGCGGGGTAGATTTACCTGATCTCTACAACTATGAAAATGCAAACAGAATTATGAATAAGTCCGCATGGGATCGTATGCTCGGTTTTGCTCAAACAGAACCCAGATATGACGGAAGCGGAAAGATTGGTGTTCTAACCGATTATTTTGGGGAGAAGAAACTCAACGATGCCGATAAACCTGTTCTTGTTGTCACTTACGATGTGGAGAAACGCAAGTCAGATGTACTGAAATCCAATGGTGACCAAGTTGTGAAGGCTGTTGATGCATTCAATGCCACCAGTGCAGCGCCACTCTATTTCCCTACAGCAAAGGTTGCCGGAGATAACGTGCGTTGGCTTATTGACGGCGGTGTGATTGCTAATAATCCTGCCATGTGCGCCTATGCGGAAGCGGTCAGTCTTTGGGGGCGTGATGATGAAATTCGCATGCTCTCCGTTGGTACAGGTAGCATAAATCGGAAAATTGATGGTAAACAGTCGCAGGGATATGGCGCTCTGGGTTGGATAAACCATGATTTGCTGGGCATTACCATGGATGAGTCGGTGGTCGAATATCAGGCAAAGGTTATTCTGGGTGATAATTACCTGAGGGTGAATTCTGAGTTGCATGATGTGAATGATGATATGGATGATGTGAGACAGAAAAATATCAACGATTTGATTAAACTCGGGGATCGATGGTATGAAACGTTTGGTGATCAGGCTGTAGCGCTACTTACCAGATAAGGAGATGAATGCCTTTTGGTGACGAGGTTTATGTGTGATTGAAGGGATTAAAGCGGGAGGGGGATTATATGTTGTTAAAGAAAGGGTCAAGCGGACAAGAGGTTGTTGAACTGCAACAAGCTCTGGGTATTAAGGCTGACGGGATATTCGGGGCGGGAACAAAAAAGGCTGTTGAGGCGTACCAGAAGAAACATCATTTGATGGTGGATGGAATAGTCGGGCCGCAAACGCTTGCGATGATTCGGGAAGGC
>JAUZQS010000135.1 GCA_030950875.1 Mariprofundaceae bacterium
AGTCGAAAACAACTTTCTAAGATTATTGGTTTAGCTATTCAAGGCATTCTTGAGCAAGTGAGCATTGCTAAAACGCCTTCCTATATTGAGATTGATTACGAAGATATTGAAGACTCACAAGTAATAGCTTCAGCAAAAGCAATGGATGCAGTAGTTTTAACGCGAGATAAAGGGGTGTTGAAGAAATATCCGAAAATGGCTTTGACGCCCACTGCTTATTTAGTGAAAAAAGATAATGAGAAAGCGGTTGTTCCCTTTCTTGACTTAAAAGCGGTAAATGCGCCCTATTTTAATGACTTTGAGAAAGCTTTTGATTCCGTGGTGAATAGCGGCTGGTATATTCAAGGGACAGAAGTGAAAGCTTTTGAAAGTGAGTTTACATCATACTGCGGAACCAAGCATTGTATTGGTGTTGCCAATGGTTTAGATGCGCTTATTTTGATATTTAGGGCATATAAGGAAATGGGCATACTTCATGATGGTGATGAAGTGATTGTACCTGCCAATACGTATATTGCATCCATTTTAGCGATCACGGAAAACAATCTAACGCCAGTGTTGGTTGAGCCGGATTTAGAAACCTACAACCTTGATCCCGAATTGGTTACGCAAAAAATAACATCTAAAACAAAAGCAATCCTTGCTGTTCATTTATATGGTCAACTTGCCGATATGCCAGCCTTGAAAACGATAGCAGATCAACATGATTTACTATTGATAGAAGATTCAGCTCAAGCACACGGTGCAAGCTTAAATGGTATAAAGGCAGGAGCATGGGGCGATGCATCAGGTTTTAGTTTTTATCCAGGTAAAAACTTGGGCGCATTGGGTGATGGAGGGGCTGTAACAACCAGTAATGAGGAGCTTGCCCAAACCATTCGTGCCTTGGGTAACTATGGCAGCCATAAAAAGTATGAAAACCGCTATCAAGGGGTGAACAGCAGGCTAGATGAAATGCAGGCGGCTTTGTTGCGTGTGAAGCTGCGTGGTTTAGATCAAGAGATTGAGCAACGCCGAGCCGTTGCTAGGATCTATTTGGAGAACATACAAGCTGCAAACATTGGTTTGCCAAAAGTTATGCATAAAGATGCTCACGTATGGCATCTGTTTGTAATTCGCTGTAAGGATAGAGAAAAATTACAAGCGCACCTTAAAGACCAGGGCATACAAACATTAATTCATTATCCCATTCCTCCACATCAACAACAAGCTTATGTTGAATGGAATGCCGAATCTTTTCCAGTCACAGAGCAGATTCACCATGAGGTGTTAAGCATGCCGCTAAGCCCCGTGTTATCATTAAACAAAGCTCAAGCGGTTGTACAGGTTTTGAATGACTTTAATTAAAACATCGCTGCTATCCCTGATTGCTGCTATTTTTAAAATATCGTATGGGTTGGTGCTTAATAAACTATTGGCTGTTTATGTAGGTCCGTCTGGTGTGGCACTGATGGGGCAGTTTCAGAGTCTCCAATCGGGATTATCGGGTATTGCTACAGCAGGTTTTGGTCAGGGTTTGACTAAATACCTGGCGGAGTATCGCGAGGATGTAAAAAAAAGTGCATCAGTGTTTGCGACGGCTTTAAAGCTGGTTTGTTTGTTGCTATTACCTGTATCTTTAGGTTTATTTTTCTTTGCACAAGACATGTCGGTGTTACTTTTTCAAACGTCTGAATATAAGTTGTGGCTACAGGGGCTTTCCATAAGCCTCATTCCAGCGGCGGTGGGCGCATTGCTGGTGGCATCGCTTAATGGTCTAGGGGAAATCAGAGAGCTTACCTGGGTAGGGGTGTCGAGCAGCTGTCTGGGTATCACCATCGCTTTGCTTTGTGTGCCACAATGGGGTGTGTCAGGTATTGTGATCGCGCTTTTGACAACGCCTTTTTTGGTGGTTATTTTGGCGGCATGGTATTTAAGTAAGAGTACGTTTTTCGCTTGGACCTGGTTGAAAGAGAAGGCGAATACAAAAGATGGGAAACAATTAGGGAAATTCACCTTGATGGCCTTGGCTTCTGCGGTTGCCGTTCCTTTGTCGCACATCCTTATTAGGAACTATTTAAGCGATAACATATCTATGGATGCGGCAGGTTTATGGACAGGGATGTGGCGCATATCAGAGGCGTATTTATTGGTCATAACGATGACCTTAAGTGTTTATTATTTGCCTAAATTATCGGGGCTAAAAAATGCCGATGCCATTAAAAGGGAGATTAAACATGGGCAAATGATTATCTTGCCCTTGGTTCTGCTCTCGTCGGTAGTGATTTTTTTGATGCGTGATTGGATTATATGGTTGTTGTTTGATGATAGTTTTTTAGAAATGCGGGAGCTGTTTCTTTTTCAAATGATTGGAGATGTGATTAAAATCGCATCGTGGCTGTATGCTTACCTAATGCTTGCTAAAGCAGAAGCTCTTGTGTTTATTGCATTAGAGCTTTTGTTTAGTGCTTTATTTGTGGTTTTTACCATATTATTTGTTGATGTGTATGGTTTGACGGGAGTAAGCTATGCCTTTGCAATGAATTATACCTTTTATTTGTTGTTTATTGTGGTGTGGTTTTATAGAGGGTGTGCGAAAGGTAAGTTTGATGAGAAAGGGGCTATATAATGAAGCTGTCGCTTTATTATCAAATATCAGGGGTATTTACTTCAATGAGGATAAATAAATGAGCGATAAAATTATGCCGTTGGTTTCTATTCATATTATTACATACAATCAAATTGATTTTATTCATGAGACATTGGATAGTGCTTTGGCGCAAGATTATGAAAATTTAGAAATAGTCGTTGCAGATGATGGTTCCACGGATGGAACAGCTGACGTCATTATGGAATATGCAAAAAAGTATCCTGAGAAGATCGTCGCTTTGGTGGGTGGGCCTAATTTAGGTATTACAGGAAACAGTAACCGTGGGTTAAAAGCGTGTAAGGGGAAATATATAGCCTTTCAGGGCGGTGATGATGTGTTGCTTCCTGGTAAAATCACGGCTCAGGTTGAATGGATGGAGGCGGATGAGAATCGTGTGCTATGTGGTCATCAGGTTGAAGTTTTTTATGATGATGGTTCGCCAAGCCACCCTTTAACAAAGTGGTTTGCTTCAGGTGTTGGTCCGAAAGATTTCATTCAATATGGATGCCCATATGCAGCAGTTTCTATTATGGTTAGATGCTCGGCATGCCCCAAGACAGGGTTTAATGAAAAATTGCCGTTTGTGTCAGATTGGTTCTTTTGGATTGAAACATTAGAGAATGGAGGAGCCTTTGGTTATGTGGAGGGAAAATATGCACGTTACAGGAGGCATGCTATGAATATTACAAATAATATAGAACTGTGTTCCACGGATGTATTACTAACATATGATGTTTTTCAAAGTAAGTTCCCTCTATATGCTGATGTAATTAGTAATGCAAAAAGTTTTGCGATGCTCATTAATCAAGCGAAAATTTTGAGGGAAAGAAGGTTTTTCTTTGCATTATCTATTATGATAATAAAGCTTTGCGTAAGATTCCCGAAAAACATGGCTCACTTGCTTTATTATAAAATCAAGACTTATTAGTGGACTTGAATTTAGGAGAACCAATTATAATAACTACAGGTATTAGAAATTCATTAATGACAAGAATGTTTACTTTATCACTCGCTTTACTAGGCTGCCTTGCCACTAAACCATATTTTGTTTGGAATAATAAGGTTGTTATTGTAGTCGTCACACTTTTAACAGTTATACTTTTGCTTGTAGACAGCTTGCAAATACGTGACCGCATAAAATTTAATGGGGAGAGTCTTGCGCTTGGTTTGTTCGGAATCATTGTGATTTTTTACTTCTATTGTGCAGGATCGGTAAATGATGTCCCAATCCTTGGCTTCTTAGCTGTGCTTGTTTCTTTAGCGTGCTTTCTTTTTTTGAATGACCTTAATAAAATAGAAGTATATAAAACCTTTAAGTTTCTGTTTGCTATCTTTATGATTCCAGGTCTATTTATTTGGCTATTATATTTACTTGGGTTACCGTGGGATTTCTTTCTTCTTGGTAACATATCAAATGACCAAGTTCTTAATCCTTTGAAAGGTGCTGCTGGAATATATTATAAAGAGTTTCCTGCATCGGTTGTTATTGGATCATTTATGGATGGAAACAGCTTGTTTTTCAGATTCTCCGGGATGTATGATGAGCCAGGTGTAATTGGTACAATATCGGGCTTATTGCTTACGGTAGAGCGTTTTAAATTATTAAATTGGACTAACTGCATACTTTTTGTGGGGGGTATAGCTTCTTTTTCACTGGCTTTTATTGGTATTATGATTCTCTATATGATTCTCACAAAAAATTGGAAGGTTATTCTTTTCATGATGCTGTCGGTATTAGGAATATATTCTTTTCTTCCTATGGAAGTTCAAAGTTTACTTACTGAGCAAGTTATTGGACGATTAGTGATATCATCAGGTGCCATTCAAGATAACCGAGAAACAGAAAGTTTGTTATATTATTGGAGCTTATGGCAAAGTGGGAGTGTTTCCCAAGTAATTTTTGGTTTGAACACAGTGCTTGAAGGCGATATAGGTTCGACTTGGAAGATTGTTTTAATTAAGCAGGGCATTTGGGGGATTCTAATTTTATGGGTATGGCTTTTATTATATACGTTTAAGAATTATGCAGGCTGGATTAGTGTTGTGCTAACCATAGTGTTTGCTGCGTCTTTCTACCAAAGACCTGACGTTTTGTACCTTCCTCAAATGATTATCTTTATTGGGGGCGCTATCTATTTAAAAGAAGAGCAACAGCGGGAAATGAGGTGAACTCATGATAGCTGCAGTTACAGGAGCTCGAGGTATGATTGGGTGGCACCTGATTCAAAGCTTGCGTGCGAAAGGGTTCGAGGTGCGCGCGCTTAGTCGAAAAGGGCAACCGTGTTCTGATGATATAACTTTGATTCAAGGTGATATAAATGATCGAAAAGCATTGCTTCAATTGCTAGATGGGGTAACTAGCATTTTTCATTGTGCTGCTGAGCTAAATGATGAAGCAATAATGTTTAACGTGAATGTCAAAGGAACACAAACATTACTAGAATCCATGAGAAAAACACCGACGATTCAATACTTTTGTCATATGAGTTCTGCAGGGGTTGTTGGTCCCACGAGTGATTTGATTGTTGATGAAAAAACATCATGTAAACCAAACAACGCCTATGAAAAAAGTAAATATGAGGCAGAGCAGCTGGTGTTAAATGCTAATTTAGCAATGAATGTATGTATATTGCGACCAACCAATGTGTTTGATGTCACCAAGCCATCTATATTAAACTATGCCATGAAGGGATCCTTTAAAGATAAGGTTTCTGTTTTTATCAAGGGCCATGAGGGCGCACACTTGGTGCATGCAAAAGATGTAGCAGAAGCAGCATTATTTTTTATGGATAAGACATTTAAGAAACCCAATGTTTTTTTTGTATCTTATGATGATGATATTAGGAATACGGTGTTGGGAGCATATAACGTATGTGTTTCGAAGCAAGGAAGTGAGAAGCTAAAGCTGCCTTTTGCTTTGCCAAGCTTTATTCCATATTTTATACGTAAGATTAAACAGGGTAAAAGCTTACATGGTCGAGTGCGCTTTTCAGAAAAGAAACTTAGAGATGCAGGCTTTATATTCCCATTAGGGCTAGAAAAGGCTGTTTCAGATGTATGCTCCAAAGGAGCAAGTGAGCGATGAAGATACTTGTTGTAAACATGTCTGTGGATGCCGTTCTCGGTGGGGGAACTGTGGAGCGCACGTGTAAGCTAGCCAAAGAGCTGCAAAAATTACCCGGTACAGAAGCTAAAGTGTTAAGCACGACAGCGAACTTAAATGATGATCATATCATTAACGATAAACAATACATTTTATTGCCTTGTGTTAATCAGCGCTGGTATATCCCAGCACCTTATTTTGGAGACATATATAGAAGCATTAAGTGGGCAGATGTCATTGTTATTATTGGACATTGGACGTTACTGAATGCATTGGTTTATTGGGTGAATAAGATTGTAGGTCGACCGTATTTGTTTTGCCCAGCAGGGGCATTACATATTTTTGGGAGGTCAGGGCTTTTTAAAAGAGCTTATAATGCCTTGGTGGGTCGTTCAATTTTAGAGCACGCGGATGCTGTGATTGCAATTCCAAAAGATGAAAGGAAACTGTTTTATAAATTTGGAGTGGATAAAAACAGAGTGGCGGTCATTCCTAATGGTATTTCCCCAGAAGACTTTAGGTATAATGATACAGAGGGTGTCCGAGAAAAGTATGGATTGGGAAAAGCGCCATTTTTATTGTTTGTTGGGCGATTGAATGAAATTAAAGGTCCCGACATTTTGTTGGATGCTTTTATGGCGATTAAAAAGCAGTTTCCTAGTTGGCATTTGGTGTTTGCAGGCCCCGATGGTGGTATGGAAGCGTCACTCAAAACCTTGGTTCAGAAGGCTAGTATAGAAGGTAGGGTGCACTTTTTGGGTTTTGTTTCAGGGCATGATAAGTCAAGCTTATACCATGCAGCCAGTATTTTAGTGATTCCTTCAAGGTTGGAAGCGATGTCTATTGTTGCACTTGAGGCTGCTATATGCAGCACTCCAGTTATTATGACAGATGAATGTGGCTTTTCAGAATTAGTCGGTGCAGGTGGTGCATTAGAGGTTCCCGTAGCCAGTGAGCCTTTGGCTAAAGCAATGAGCATGGCAATGGCTGATGAAAAAGTAAGATTAGACATGGGATTTAAAGCTAAAACTTTTATTCAGATGAACTATACTTGGGAAATTGCAGCTAAAAAACATAAGGATTGGTGCGAGAAAGTTTGCAGTAGTGAGGTGTAGATGTTTAAGAATAAGGTATTACTGATAACAGGTGGAACAGGTTCATTCGGCAACGCTGTATTACGCCGATTTTTGGATACAGGCGTGGATGAAATCCGCATATTTTCTCGGGATGAGAAAAAACAGGATGATATGCGAA
>JAUZQS010000136.1 GCA_030950875.1 Mariprofundaceae bacterium
ATATGATAGAGGTTTGAGCAATGCAGCATTTGTTGCGTTTGTTCATGCAGAGCCTTTACCATGGCAGGGTGAGCATGGCCCAACGTGTTCACTGCAATGCCAGCAACAAAATCAAGGTATTTATTACCATCATCATCAAAGACATAGGAGCCTTCACCACGAACAAGGGTGAGGGGAAGGCGGGCATAGGTTTCCATTACATGGCTCATTTTCCGAACTCTAAGGGGCAGTTATGATAAACGCACCTTTTTCATCAGTAAATCTTGCGGGTTATGTTATGCGAGGTACTTTTGAAATGCCGGTGATGCCTGTAAGATAGCATCAATTTTATCTGCGGGAGAATAGTGTAGTAATTGATGAACCTCTTCAATATGTCGAAGATTTGGCCAGTTTTGTTGTACAAATAATTCAGCGAGTTTGCACAGGTTGTGAGCTGAGTCATCGCTGGTTTTATGATGGTTCAGCGTGGATTGAATCAGAATATCGGGCATATTCCATATCTCCAGTATAAGAGCCCCTACTTCGGCATGGTCAATGCCATAGAGCGATTGCTCGGCATCACATAAGGCTTGGCTATGCAATGATGGTAAATCTCTATCAAAATAACCTTGATCAACGCGTGTAGTTAGAATGACTTGCCCAACATCATGCAGTAAACACATCATAAATACTGTTGATATATGGGTTGTTAGCGGTGTTTTTAGGCGTTGGTAGAAATGTTTGGATAGTATCCCTACCGCATAGGCGTGGGCCCACAAGGCGTGCACACGATGGATGCTTTCGGTGGTGATAAATATTTGCAATAAAGACATCGACATGGCTACTTCAGCAGATGCAGAGACACCCAAACGCGCAATCGCATGAGACAAGGATGCCAACATCCTTCCGTGTGGGTTATAGGATGCTGAATTGGCTATTTTTAGAAGCGTCGATGCGGTGGCAAGGTCAGTTTCGATAATAGCACTTAAATCATCGCTGTTACTGTGTGGGTGAGTGGTAATCTCGCGAATTTTTAGAAAACGATCGGGCAGCGTTGGTATGTTTTGGGTATCTTGAATAAGCGATAGGCTTTCTTCACGGCTAGAAAATTTTTCAGTCATAGTATGGAGTAAGCAAATTTAATGCCATTGTTGAATGTGTAAAAGCTTATATTTGGCAAGTTTAATAGGTTTTTGGAGATGTTAAAAATGAGTGGCGATAACGGCAAGTTGCTCATAAATGGGAAAGATGGCAGTTGCGCCAATGCTGATATCAATGATTGGGCTTGCTGCGAGAAGGGTAATCAACCAAAGATGGCGCTGGCGGATTGTAATTTGTTGGGTATAAGCAAGTAACAAGGGATGCCTGTGGCTTTGCGACATAACCCATTCACCAAACAATAGGTTCGGTAGCGGCAAAAGGTGTATGCCCAACATGCAAAGGTTGAAAAACATAAATACCTTTGCCCACCAGTGGTACAAGGGAGGAAGCCCTGTTGGTGCTTGGTGAGATAAGCTCCATGTATAAAGCATAAAGCCTAAGAAGGTAAGAAAGAAGTGGGCTGAAAAACGAATGAATGCAGGCCTTAGACCTGATTTTAAAGGCTGAGGTAATGCAAAAATAATACCGCGTGTAAAACAAATGGAGGCTAGAAATGGCCACCATGTACCACGCCAAGCAATAGCAAAAAATGGGTGAGGGGTGGAGCTCGTCTGTGTATAGCGTCTTTCTATCAGACATACCAGTGTGAGTGAAATGATAACAGGCAGTAAATACAGTGTTATTTGCCGAATAACGATATTAAACCATTCATCCATGTCTATGATTCAGGCGTATTGGGCTGTTCATAAATGTGTAGCAATACTTCAGGGCGACTAAGACTGCGTTGTAAATTAATGTATACATCATCACCACGAATTGTAACGCCAGTAATTTCGGCATCATCATGATGAGCGATTTCATGTAATTCTTTGCCATCCCATGCCCATAAATATGATGGGTTGCCATCATCAGTTATCCACAACCAACCACGCTTCTCATCCCATGCTAAATTATCTGGATGGACAAGGTTTTCATGTTCTAACCAGGTGTTAAGTTGCGGATGATTGCCGCGATCATCGAGAACCAGCACGCGCCCTGTTCCAGTCTCTGCGAGTAAAATCCTTCCGTCAGGCAGTGTTTCCATGTCTTCAATGCGATTGAAATATTGAGCATGTAATTTTTCCGCATCAATGCGGGCATTATTAGGCTCGCGAATGGCAATCCAGCCCTTCTTTTTATGCAGGACATACAATTTTCTAGCTTGCATGTCATAGCGGTAAATACAGCCTTCCTCCCATTCATCTGCCATGTAAGCAAAGCGCCCATCTTGGGAAAATGTTAGACCTTCATGTGAAAAACGACCTGCATGTAATAGGGGTGCAATAGCTGGGTCTGAGCTTTGTAAACGTTGGCGATCAACACGCTGTTCTGGCGGCAGCTTGCCTGGTTCGGTGATGCGCCACATAAGGCCATCGGCGGTTTCCTCGCCTAGCCAAAGACTCCCATCAGGTGCCATTTTTAAGGCATCGGCATGCGCGAGTCCGAATAAAAGAGTTCGTTGGTGGTTATTTTTTAGGTTAATAGCAATTAAACTTGGTGAAAGCAGGCCGCCTGGGGTTTCGCAACTGATATACAATGTCTTGCCATCTTTTGAAAAAACCATCATGTCAGGGTGATGGTCATGCCAAGCTGCAAGTGAGCGAGCCTTCCAACCAGCCTGCATTTGAATGCCCGTAGGGTTGAGGTTGCAAGCAGCAAGGCTACAAAGAAGGATAATATATAGAGCATAAGGCATGGCTGTAATGTGCCGCAAAATGAACATATCAGCAAGTTTTGAAAGTGCTATTGTACCCGAGCAGAAGCAGGCTAGCGTCCTGAAATGGTCACAGCCTCATCCCTACATCATATTCGCCTTTTTTATGCAGCGTATTTTGCGGCAATGGGGTTAATTCTGCCTTTTTTCCCTGTTTATCTGGCTTCTTTGGGTTATAGCGTCGTGGTAATTGGTATGATGACAGGGCTTTTGGCGGCAGCCAAGGTAATTGCACCGCCATGTAGTGGTTACTGGCTTGATACACGCGGCATGGCAGCGGGGCGTTTTATTGTTTTAGCATCGTGTTTGGCGGCATTGTGTGTGGCATTGTTTAATGTGACTTCTTCCTACACACCCGCGTTTATCAGTATCGTTTTGCTGTTTGGTATGCTCTGGGCAGCAGTATTGCCTTTGACAGATGGGCTTTCGATTCATGTATCTGAAGCAGCATTGGCAGATTATGGGCGTTTACGTGTATGGGGCTCGATTGGTTTCGTAGTAACTTCTTTATTGGGAGGTATTGTATTTGGTGAAGTCTCCCTAGCATGGTTCCCGTGGTTTTTGGTCGTATTGATGTTGGTGATGGCATTTGCAGGACGTGGTTTTCCCAGTATTGAGCATGTTGAGATGCCTGAGATGGTGTATTCAGGTTTTTCTAGAGCCTTATTGCTGCTATTTGTAGTGAGCTTTTTGATGCAGCTATCGCATGGAGCATACTATGGTTTTTTTAGCCTTTATCTTTTGGATATTGGTTATAGTGGTTGGCAGGTTGGCATGTTTTGGGTGGTGGGTGTATTGGCAGAGATTGTACTGATGTGGCGGTGGGCGAAACCCATTCAGTCTATGCCATTGATGCCAGTGATTTTGGTGTGTTTGCTGCTAACTGGTTTGCGCTGGCTAGGCACAGGTTGGAGCCATGCGTGGTGGTTGTTAGTCTTACTACAATGCTTACATGCTGCGAGTTTTGCGGCGTTTCATGTTGTTGCAATTACCTGGGTAAAACGATTGGCGCCACCGCATCGCCATGCAGCTGCACAAGGTTGGTTTTCAGCGACTGGTTTTGGCTTGGGGACAACGGTTGGAATTATGGCTTGTGGGTTAATTGTTGCGACTTATGGTTTCTCAGCCGCATTCTATACTTGTGCAGGCATAGCTTTTCTGGCTATGCTGGTTGCTAGGAGATTGCCACGTTGAATAGTGCGAACGAATCGAAGATGCCCTTAATTATCCATGATTTACAGGATTCGCAGATGTTTGCTTTGGCGCAAGCTGCGGGACGGGCGGGCATAGAAGTATCAGGCTCGTCATGGCCGATGGAACCATGGGTTGAGAGCAGCGTGTATGTTCAGAAAAGTGTTGAAATGCGATGTTTGAGTGAAGTGATTGCAGGAACTTATGCACGTCAATGGAAGTTGTCAGGATTGCAGGGCGTTTGGCTGCCATGTGTGGATGACAGCGCTCAGTTTACGGCGAAATATAAAGTTTTTTTTGAAAGTATTGGCATGAATTTCTTGGTGCCATCTATTGAATCAATGGAAAAAGCCATTGATATTGAGCAGGTGCCCGATGTTGAGGGTTTGAAAGTTGCCCGCATGAGGACGCTTTTTGCGCAAGATTTATTAGAACATTTGGACGATGAGAAATTTCCGTTAATCATAAAAAGTAAACGCAATGCGTTTCAGAGGTTTGATGATGCGACATCATTGCGGCAGTTTATTTTGGAAGATAAAGAGCCTGCCTATCGTATTCAAGATTATATTGAAGGGTCTATCTCAAAGATGGCATCAGCGATTGTGCTGTTTGATGCGGATAGTCGTCCTGTGCGAGGCTTTACAGGGCGACGTTTGAATGTTGCGCATACCAAGTTTGGAGCTTTTGGCGAAACATTGGCAGCAAGAGCTGAGTGGATTCCAGAGCTGTATGAAGGTGCTTGTGAATTACTAAGTGCATTACAGTGGAAAGGTTTTGCAGAAGTTGAATGCAAGCAAGCACCTGATGGTGATTGGTATGTTATGGAAATTAATCCACGGGTGTCGGGCTGGACATGTTTGGCGGAAGCTGATGGTGCGGGTTTGTTGACTGCTTATTATCAGCTATGTTCACAGGACATACATCTTGAAGAGGCTTGTTTGCAACACTCGAAGGCTGACTATGTGCGTATGGTAGCAACATGTTACCATGATCCAGAGTGGGATGCGCCTGCATACAAAGGTATCTGGAAAAAATGCAAACGATTGCGTGTTCTGTTGATGGAATATCGGGAAAAACATCCTTGGCGATTGTTGGGCGCATGGGATGCACGAGATTTAAAAGCAAGTTTGCAGATTGCATGGCGAACAGTGTATCGGGTGTTTAAAGTTTCAAGAATTAAATAGAAGTCTGACGTTTAACTTCTTCCCAAGCAGCATGCACATCTGAAAATCACACTCGAAAAGCGGCGGTTCGCAAATTTAATGTTTATGAGCTAATATGACTCAGGGGTACCCTTAATTACAGGGTGCTAAGGGGAAAGGGCATGTTGCGTTGTATTTCTGTTTTATTTCTAGCGATACTGGGGTTTTCTGCTCCAGCCATCGCTGACAAAAATGACATCATCGAGAAACCATCATGGAAAAAACAGTCAGCAAACACAGAACTTAGTTTAACTTCTGTAGTATGGGATAAGACCCAATTTGTGGCGGTGGGACACAAAGGTTTAATATTAACTTCGACAGATGGGGAATCTTGGAAAAAAAGATCATCTGGTACGAATGAAATGCTAACAAATATTGTATATGCTGATGGGTTAAATCCAAAACTTATCGCAGGTGGGGAAGGTATTGTTATCACTTCAAATAATGGCGTTGATTGGAACACATCTATGAAGGACAACAAAAAGTCTTTTTTAATGACTGATATGATTTGGGCGGATAATAAAGTTATCGGGTTCACTATGGGAGCACCAAAGGTTATGATTTCTTTAAATGGAACCAGATGGGATGATATTAATACCCCTAGTGGTTTAATACTTGCCGGATCATGGTCTGGAAAGGGTTTTGTTGGTGTGGGATTAATGTCGAGTGTTTATTTATCAAAAGACGCACAACATTGGAGTAAACACTCAACTGGTATTCCAGGGGTGCTAACCAGTATTACATTTGCAAATAATAAATTCATTGCAGTAGGTCCAAGAGGCTTAATTGTATCATCGCCGAATGGGTCAGAGTGGGTGAAAGCCAGCTCAGGAACTGACAAAGGGTTTGTTAAGGTTCTGTGGAACGGAAAGCTTGCGGTGGCTGTTGGGGGGCAGTTACCATTTAGAATTTCAGATATGATGGCAGGTAAAAAATCAACATCAGAGGCAACCATAGCATATTCTCTTGATGGCATTCGATGGGGAGTGGAAAGCTTTGATGAAAAGCATGCTTTTACTTCTGTTGCATGGTCTGATCAGCTTAAGAAGTTTGTGGCGGTGGGTCATGGTGGGTTGATATATACGGGTACGTTTGATGGCGAAGAAATAACGATCCAGAAGAATAAAGTTGAACCTGAAAAGGTTCCTTCCCTTAAAGAAACTCCACTAGCAGCACAAGTGCTTACAACGATATTAATGAAAAAAGCATTTCAGATTAGACGAATGAAGATGGTATGTAAGCAGGATATTTCTCTGTTTTGTGAGGACTCAGCAGATTCTCAAATGCCAGCGTGTATTCTTGATAATCGAAACATTGTTTCTTTAAATTGCAAAAAAATGCTTGCAGAAGAATTTGGAGAAGAGCCAACTAAACATAGTTTTACACACCTCGGATTTACCTTTCCAGCAGGGTCAATAGTTTTTAGGTCTGTGCATGATAGCAGCATTAGCCAAATCATTGCCAAAGGCTCAAGTGCCTTTAAGGGTGCCACATTTAAACCTGGTCGATTCATGTTCAATGGAGGTATCCGCCCAACAGAATTTAACAAACGAATCACCATAGATGGTGTAATATACAAACCACCATTTATTGCACTAACGCCACAAGGTCAAATTCAGGCTGGTACTCCAATCCATGATGTAAGCTTCAATGGAATTATGTTTAAGGGTGGAGAGCCTGTTGAACTTAATAATGGGCAAATAGTCAGCGGAGTTATTCTTAATGACACTGTGATTGATGGAAAGACATACGAGGCGCTCACACATATCAATTTTCATTATTTCACAAAACCTCTGGCGGTCTCAGGGTATACTCCATACGAAGAATGGAAAAACAGACCAAATTTCGGTCAGTTGATGCAAGAATATCTTAAACGAAGTGGGCAATAACCCGAAGGAGACTCGGCTCTCATGATTGAGCCAGTTATGATAAGCTTTATAATGGTATTTGAAATTCACCACTGACTCACTGGAAGTGAGTATTCCGAATACACAGAACTTAAAGTCGATGACGATTGTTGTTGTTTCCAATAGTAAATAAAAGGCAACTCAACCTTAAACTTTGGGCAAGTTGAACTTTATTCAGATGTATTCAGAGCTTGTTTAACTTCTTCCCAAGCAGCGTGCACATCTGAGAACTTCAAGCGATAAAACAACACATCATTAGGAATACGCTTATTGAGCATTTTCAACATTAAATCGGGGCGTTGTTGATGGTGTAAGTGCTGCGGTAATTCCATCAACGCCTCACCACGCCGGATGGTGGTAAGCTCGGCTGGTTTAGCATCAGCTTGATAACGAGGCAGTATAACCCATTGTAATGGTAAAGGTTTGTATTCTACTTGTTGGGGCAACCAGAGTAGTGTTTTAATAATTTTTCCTTGGGTGTCTGGAAACTGAAAGTTGGCGTGTTTAAGTAAGCTCG
>JAUZQS010000137.1 GCA_030950875.1 Mariprofundaceae bacterium
GTATGCCAAGGGCGTTGCCACACGGCCGCGTGGTGTGCGTGCAATCAAGCCTTCCTGCATCAAATAAGGCTCTAAAACATCTTCAATGGTATCACGTTCTTCGGCAATGGATGCGGCAAGGGTGTCCAGTCCTGCCGGCCCTCCATTGTATCGATCAATCAGGGCAATCAATAAACGGCGATCCATTTGATCGAGGCCCAAATGATCGACTTCCATGCGGGTTAACGAGCTATCAGCGATTTTCTGATCAATTTTACCTTGATGTTCGACTTGTGCGAAATCACGCACGCGCCTTAATAAGCGATTGGCAATACGCGGTGTGCCGCGTGAGCGTTTGGCCATTTCCAAAGAGCCTTCAGATGTGCTTGGAATATCCAATAATTGGGCGGAGCGGGTAACAATTTGTGTAAGTTCAGCGTGCGAATAAAATTCCAAACGTTGAATAATACCAAAACGATCCCTTAGCGGGTTGGTTAGTAGGCCTGCGCGTGTGGTTGCGCCAATCAATGTAAAACGTGGTAAATCCATTTTAATCGAACGAGCAGCAGGCCCTTGCCCAATCATAATATCCAATTGAAAATCTTCCAAAGCTGGATAAAGAATCTCTTCAACTTGTGGGCTTAGACGGTGAATTTCATCAATAAACAAGACATCGCCTTCTTCAAGATTGGTGAGCATAGCAGCCAAATCACCGGGGCGCTCAATCACCGGCCCTGAAGTGCTGCGCATGGTTGCGCCCATTTCAAAGGCAATGATATTGGCCAATGTGGTTTTTCCCAAACCAGGTGGGCCATACAATAAAACATGATCCAATGATTCTTGGCGACCTATAGCTGCTTTGATGAAAATATTAAGGTTTTCCCGAATTTTTTCTTGCCCGATATAGTCATCTAACTGCTTGGGGCGCAAAGCCACATCCCAATCATCTGGCTGGTTTGAGGTGGTGATAATACGTTCTTCTGGCATGGACTGCTCGGTCATACAAGTGCCTTTAGAGCTGCTTTAAAGCATGCTTCAAAGTCCAGTGACGCATCTATAGATTTTAGTGCTTTATCCACGTGTGGCGCTTTGTAACCCAAATTAAGCAGGGCGGATTTTACATCGTGAAGCCCGTGGTTAGCTGTTGCGCTGCTCGGCCCAGCTTCAAGCTTACCTTGTAGTTCCAAAATAAGGCGTTGGGCAGTCTTTTTGCCGATGCCCGGAGTGCGGGCAATGGCAAGATCATCGGCTTGTTCAATGGCGGTTGCTAAATCACTTATGGACATGCTAGACATCAAATTAAGCGCCATTTTTGCACCGATACCTGTAACTTTATTCAATTTACGAAAGGTTTCACGCTCATTTGTGTCAGCAAAGCCAAATAATACCAATTGATCTTCACGAACATGGGTATGAATCGATAAGGAGGCTGTATCACCAATCTTTAGGTTGCATAAGGTTTGCAAGCTAACGGATACGTCATAACCCACACCTTGTACATTGATAAGCACCATGCCTATCGGGTCGAGTTCTCGAATTTCACCTGATAACCAACCAATCATGATTGTTGCCGCCTTCTAATACGCGATGTTTGTACAGGCGCATGATGCGCGTGACAAATGCAGACGGCAAGCGCATCAGCGGCATCTTCTTGCAGTGGCGGTGGCGGCTTGAGTAACATATTCACCATATGTTGTATTTGTGATTTGTCGGCGCGTCCGAAACCTGTGAGTGATTGTTTCACCTTGGTTGGGGAATATGGTTCTACATGCAATTGATGGTGACCACATGCGGCAATGAGTGCGCCGCGTGCTTGACCTAATTTGAGGGCAGAGGCAACATTTTTTGATACAAAGACATCTTCCATGGCCGCTGTATCAGGCTTAAATTCTGCAATAATATCATTCAAACCTAGAAATAAATTGGTTAAGCGTTCGCTAAAATCGCCTTTTCCAGCTTGAATAACGGTGTGATAGACATAGGATAAACGGTTGCCATGAGCATCTAAGATGCCAACACCTGTTTTGATGGAGCCTGGGTCAACGCCAAGAATACGCATAATGGCTTTTAGAGATAAACATAAAAAAGGCAGGGAAAGATCCCTGCCTTTTGAGTGAAACATGCCACGATGAGTTAATCGAGGTGTTCGTTGATGAAATCGACCAATTTACCCTTGGTAACTGCGCCGACTTTGGTGCCTTGAACATTACCATCAGAAAAAATCATCAAGGTTGGAATACCGCGTACGCCATATTTACCTGGGGTGTTTGGATTATCATCAATATCAATTTTTGCGATGGTAATTTTATCCCCCATATCAGCAGCGATTTCAGTTAAAATGGGCGCGATTTGTTTGCACGGGCCACACCAAGGTGCCCAAAAATCAACCAGTACAGCACCAGAAGCCTTTAAAACATCGTTTTCAAAACTATCATCAGTCACATTTATAATGTTGTTGGACATGTATTTTTCCTCATTGTATGCCCCGTAGGGCTTAATCAATAATCCAGAGTATCTCATGCTGGTAAAAGCGCAAGAGCGTTCATAGTATGCCGCTACGTTAATCGGGGGGAAGATGAGCGTCAACTCTACTGCATTGCAATCGATTATTATTGAGCATATTCGCGCATCCAATGATTT
>JAUZQS010000138.1 GCA_030950875.1 Mariprofundaceae bacterium
GTGGTTCCCAATTTATCTAATAAAAATTCCATTGCGCCGACAGCATTCATAGGTGAAAGAATTTTCCGTAATACCCAAATCTTTTGCAGGGTTTCATGATCAATCAACAACTCTTCTTTACGTGTTCCCGAAGGAGCGATATCAATGGCTGGGAATACGCGTTTATCTACCAACTTACGGTTTAAATTGATTTCCATATTACCTGTACCTTTGAACTCTTCAAAGATTACTTCATCCATTTTTGAACCAGTATCTACCAGTGCAGTGGCAATAATGGTCAATGACCCACCACCTTCGATATTACGAGCCGCACCAAAAAACCGTTTGGGGCGATGCAGGGCATTGGCATCCACACCACCTGTTAAAATCTTTCCAGAAGATGGTACAACTGTGTTAAATGCACGTGCTAAACGAGTGATAGAATCCAATAAAATAACAACATCTTTGCCATGTTCCACCATGCGTTTGGCTTTTTCAATGACCATTTCAGCAACTTGTACATGGCGCTGTGCGGGCTCATCAAAAGTGGAAGAAACGACTTCACCTTTTACCGAGCGTTTCATGTCGGTTACTTCTTCAGGTCGTTCATCAATTAAAAGCACCATAAGGGATACTTCGGGGTGATTCTTTTCAATAGAGTGTGCGATGGACTGCATCATCATGGTTTTGCCCGTGCGCGGGGGTGCAACAAGCAAAGCGCGTTGACCTTTACCAATGGGCGAAACCAAATCAATGACGCGACCTGTTTTATCTTTGGCAGTCCCGTCTTCAAGTTCCATGGTCAAACGCTCATCAGGGTACAATGGGGTAAGATTATCAAACAATACCTTGGTACGGGCAACCGATGGCTCTTCACCATTGATACTATCGACTGTTTTCAATGCGGAATACTTTTCACCACGGCGTGGAGTGCGGATTTCACCAGATACGGTATCACCTTTACGTAAAAATGAACGGCGAATTTGATGTGTGGATACATAAACATCATCAGGGCCAGATAAGTAATTGGCTTCTGCAGAGCGTAAGAAACCAAAGCCATCGGGCAAGATTTCCAATACACCTTCAGAATAAATTGTTCCACCACGCAGGCCATGGGCGCGTAAAATGGCAGATACTTGTTCCTGTTTGCGCATGCCTGCCACATTATCAATACCCAGTGAATCGGCTTTTGCCAATAATTCTTCAGGAGACATCGCTGCAACATCACGGATATGCAGTGTTACACCTGCCAATTCATTGGATGTATTTTCATCTTCTTCTTCGTGTTTATTGCGGTGGCGCTTATCAAAGGTGCGATTCTTATTTCGGTTGGTGTTGCGATTATTGCGATTATTGCGACGCCCCGCTTGTCGTTGTTCATCTTGATTTTGTTCGGTTGGATTCGAATCTGCTTTTGTCTCAGGCTCTTTTTTTACGGTTCCAGTATTGCTACCAGTTGCAACATTGGCTTCTGTGATGACTTTTTCACCTTCGGTTTTAACCGATGGGGTGACCTTTTTAGGACGTCCACGACGTTTGACAGGTTTCTTCTCAGTGTCTTCGGATGCTTTTATATCCGTTGATGGTGTTTCAACGGAAGTTTCGGCGACGACTTTTTTAGGGCGCCCACGGCGAGGTTTTACGGGAGCCTCTGTTGCGGGTGCATCTGTTACCTGAGCAACGTTTGTGGTTGCTAGATTTGTTATAGTCGTGGTTTCTTCAGAAGACATATAGTAAAAACTCCAAGGGGTTGGAAAAATAAAAAAAGTAGGATGGCTTGCGCCAAAGGATAAAAGTCACGGTGTGAATATATGGGATTAAACAAACATGAACTGCCGAGTAGCAGTGGCGCATTTCTACAAACACTTTGGGCAAGCGTCAATAGAAAATGATGTTTCGGCATATTTATGTAAATAGAAGATAATGTTTATTGGACTATAATCAATAGCGTTTTGATGAAATGATACGTACGCTTGCATACGGACAGTATTCACTGGGAGGTGTTTTGATGACGAAAGCGAATGGAAACTCTATTCTTACATCTGAACAAATGCGTATGGCAGATCAATATACCATGGATCATGATGGCTTTTCAGTAACTGAATTGATGGAGCGGGCAGGGCAAGCGATTGCGATGGCAAGCAATAAACATAAGCTTGATGGTGGTCGAATTGTGATTGTTGTAGGGAAAGGCAATAATGCTGGTGATGGCTTTGTCGCAGCACGGTTGCTACGAAAACAACAAGTCCCTGTAACGGTCATTCCGTTGCTACCATTAGATACCATAACAGGTCATGTAGGTGATCAAATAGCCTTGGCAAAAAAAGAAGGTGTGAAAATACGCCCTTTGATTAGTAGCAAAGACTTGCCCCAACTCGAGGGTTGGCTGAATCGTGCTGTGCTTGTGGTGGATGCGATTTTTGGCACAGGCTTAATACGCCCGATTAAAGGCTGGTTGGCGGAAGCGATTGCGGCTATTAATAAAGCCAATTGCCCAGTATTGGCTGTAGATATTGCCAGTGGCATTGATGCCACTCGTGGCGAGATCTTAGGCGCTGCGATTTGTGCCGACATTACGCTTCCTATAGCGGCTTATAAATGGGGATATTGGTTACAACAAGGTCGGGAGCATAGCGGTTTGATACTTACGCCCGCTTCGATTGGTATTCGTGTAGAGACAATTCATCAAATGTTTATTGACCATTCAGCGGCCGTTGCAAAGAGCCAACTTATTGATATGGACATGATAAAAGCAGCATTTCCTAAGCGCCTTGCCCAATCATTCAAACAAACATTTGGGCACCTTTGGATATTTGGTGGGTCGGTTGGTTATACAGGCGCACCAAAACTTGCAGCGATGGGAGCACAAGCTGTTGGTACAGGTTTGGTGAGTATTGCTTGTTCGGATGATATTTACCCCATTTTGGCAGCGTCAGCGTTGGAAGTGATGGTTCATCCGCAAGAGCACGCGCCTTGGCAGCAAGCAGATGCTGTTGTTGTCGGACCTGGTTGGCGCAAAAAACAGCAAGCAGTATTTAATGATGTTTTAAGGAGTAATATCATTGCCATCGTTGATGCGGACGCGTTAAACATGCTGGCAGAAAGTGATGATTTGCAGGCGCTTTTAAAGTCTCGAAACGCGTTAACAGTCTTAACGCCACATGCAGGGGAAGCGGCACGTTTATTAGGGCAATCATCTGCGGAAATTCAAAAAGACCGCCTTGCTTCGGTCTTAGCACTGGTTGATAAATATCAATCATGGGTTGTACTTAAGGGAGCGCAAACCTTGATTGCTTCGCCTCAAAAAGAAGTATGGTTGAACCCATTTGGCTCCGCCAATTTGGCAACGGCTGGTACGGGTGATGTGTTATCAGGGATGATAGGAGGCGTGCTTGCAGGAGGCGTGAATCCTGATATAGCTATTGCTGCGGCGGTTGCGCTGCATGGCTTGGCTGGCGAGCAGAAAGGTTGGTATCGAGCGGGTCAATTGGAACCTTTGATTGCATCTAAAATTCAGCAATTAAGGGAAAAATAAGCCGTTTTATATGCGTTGTAGCTAAAACACAGAAGGCTCGGCAGAATGGCGACATTCAAAGCCTAGCCTTTGTGTTGAAGCATAAAAGATGGTGCCGAGGACTGGAGTCGAACCAGCACGTCCAGAAGGACACTGGCATCTGAAGCCAGCGCGTCTACCAATTCCGCCACCTCGGCAAATGTAATCAAAAATATGATACACCTTGATTAGCAAGGCAACGCATCATAAAACGGAGTCAGTCTGTGTCAAGAAATAGCCAAGGAAAATCACCATACAAAGGCAAGTCACCGGGCAAGCCCAAGGCTCATGCTGAAAACGCTGAAGCATCGGAAAAATCGGAAAAATCGGAAAAACGAGCTGAGAGCCCTTGGGCAAAGGCTGAAAAGCGCAAGAAGAGCGGCACAGAGCATACATCGCGTAGTAAAGCGGGTCGCCGCAAGACTCATGGACGTGAAGAAGAACGTAAAGTACGTGGTGATTCGCGTCCAATAAGGCGTGGTGGGCCACATTCTGAACATAGACCTACCCATCGCCCCTCATCCCCTAGAGGTGAAGTTGTGAGCGGAATTGTATCGGCACATCCTGATGGTTTTGGGTTTGTGGACGTGGCTGGGCGTGAAAAAGGTGTGTTTTTGCCACATGAAGAAATGCGCAGTTTGATGCATGGTGACACCGTAGAAGTGCGCGTGGTGTTTAAGCGCGGGCGTGAATCGGGTGAGTATGTGCGTACCATTACAGAAGCTGCCGCAGTGTTGGTTGGGCAGTTTAATCTTGAAGATAGTATTGGGCTGGTACAGCCACGGTCGCGTAAAATTCCACAGGCCATTTTGATTAAACGTGATGATGCGAATGGAGCGCATAGCGGTGATTGGGTGCGTGTGGAAGTGCAGCGCGGGACAAGCCCATTAACAGGTAAAATTTTAGAAGTGTTGGGCAGTGATTTAACCCCTGAACGTCTGATTGATTTGGTGGTGGCAGAGCAAGGCTTATCTGAATCATTTCCAGTTGCGGTTGAGAGTGAAGCGGCTGGCTTTGCTGATGAAGTGTCTGAATCGGATTGCCAATCAGGTCCAGATGGGCGCATGGATTTAACACATTTGCCGTTTGTGACCATTGATGGTGAAGATGCGCGTGATTTTGATGATGCGATATGCGTGGTTCCGCGAGGTGAAGGCTTTGAAGCATGGGTAGCGATTGCTGATGTGGCACATTATGTAAAACCCAAATCGGCGCTGGATGAGGAAGCACTTGAGCGTGGAAACTCTTTCTACTTTCCAGATCGGGTGATTCCGATGTTGCCAGAAAAGCTTTCCAATGGTCTTTGTTCGCTCAAACCAAAAGTGAAACGCTTGGCGATGGTGGCACGCATGCGTTTTGATGCCAGTGGAAAACGTCGCTCATCACGTATGTATGAAGCTGTGATTTATTCGCATGCACGTTTGACCTATACGCAAGTTGCCAAGTGGCTGGAAGATGGTGACCGTAAGGCTGTGGTTGGTGTAAAGATTCGTCCGATGTTGGAAGATGCAGCACGGTTGTTTCATGTGTTGGAACGTTGTCGTGAAATTCGTGGCGCTCTAGATTTGGACTTGCCAGAAACACGCCCCGTGCTGAAGGACAACGAAGTGTTGGGGATGGCTGCACAATCACGCAATATCGCCCATAAACTGATTGAAGAATTGATGCTCGCAGCCAATACTGCGGTAGCGGAATATTTGGAATCTAAGGAATGCGCTTTGCTTTATCGTGTGCATCCTGCGCCAGAACGTGAATCGATTGATAAACTTAATGAGTTTCTTGGGCCACTGGGTTTGAATATTAAACAACACCCAAAATATGATGTGCGCCCAAGCTATGTGCAGACCGTGTTAGAAAAATCGGAAGGGAAACCGTATTCTCATGTGTTGCATCGTTTGATTCTGCGCTCTATGCAGCAAGCAAAATATACCACTAACAATGAAGGGCACTTCGGCTTGGCATATAAAACATACGGGCACTTTACCAGCCCGATTCGGCGTTATGCAGATCTAACCGTACACCGTCGCCTTAAAGCCTTATTAAAAGGTGAAAATCCAGACAGTGTCCAACCTGCCAAAGATTTGGAAGGCATTGGGTTGCATGTTTCTGTTCAGGAACGCAAACAACAGCGTGGCGAATGGGATACACAAGCCATGTTAGCGGCTTTGTATCATGGCAAAGATATTGGTAAAACGATGTCGGCTAGAATTTCAGGCTTAAGTAAGAGACGTGTTTTCTTAGAGCTTGAATCATCGTTGGCTGAAGCATCCATGGCAGTGGATGATTTGGGAGGCATGTTTACGCATGATGAAGTGCATCATCGCTTGGTCGCACGCCATGGTGGACAGGTGTTGAATTTGGGTGACCAGCTTGATGTAATGTTAGATTCAACGGATCCTGTACGTGGCATGATTCAGGTTCGTTTGCTATAGTTATAGGCGATGACTTTTATACGCCTACCGATTACCTTATTATTAAGCCTATTGCTGACTTGTTCGGCGAGTGCATGGGCGGATGAAAATGTTAAAATTCACCTTAAATGGCTGCATCAATTTCAATCTGCAGGTTATTTGGTTGCACTCGAGCATGGGTTTTATCGGGATGAAGGTCTGAATGTCGAACTGATTGAGGGTGGCCCAGACCGCAGTCCGATGCATGCGTTGGAGAGTGGCGATGGGGAATATGTAGTCACTGATACGGGAGCCTTGCTTTATCGCGCCAGCGGTATGCCTATTGTGGTTTTGGCTAATATTTTTCAACATTCAGCGCAGGTTGTTCTATGCCGATCTGATGGCGATGTTGAAACACCTGCGGATTTGCGTGGCAAGCGGATTATGTTACAAGATGGTTTTCTGACTATTGAAGTGATTGCAGTGTTAGAGAAGTTTGGTGTTCATTTAAGTCAGGGAGATGTGATCCGCCAGCCCATTGGATCATTGGATGCTCTTATTCTTGGAAATACAGATGCTTACGCTGGGTATAGTACCAATGAACCTTTTCTTTTAAAGCAGCAAAAGATCCCATTCAAGATGTTTTCGCCCCGTGATTATGGCATTGATTTTTATGGCGATATGTTGGTGACCAGCGAGCAGGAGGTGCGCACGCATAGCGAACGGACTGAAAAGGTGTTGCGGGCAACATTGAAAGGTTGGGCGTATGCATTAAAGCATCCTGATGAAACGATTGAATTAATCATGGAAAAATACAATACACAGCATAAAACGCGTGCTCACCTAGTATTTGAAGCAACTGAAATTTCAAAGTTCATGCTCTCTGATGTTATTCAAATTGGTTATATCAATCCTAAGCGTTGGCAGGATATTGCCAAAGTCTATGAAGGCTTTGGACTATTGCCGAAGAATTTTTCTTTGGAAGGTTTTTTATATCAGCCTCAAACCAGTTGGGAAGGCCTGTTGAAGGCTAATAAATGGCAGGTTATTGTTGTTTTATTATTGTTCCTGCTGGCTATTTTGCTATTACATTGGTTTTTGCAACGCTACGCGATAATGCAAAAAACAGAGTCGTTGCTTGAAAATAATAAGCGGCTTAATGATGAAATTGGTGAGCGAAAGCGAATTGAGGATAAGTTAATACAGGCAAAACAGGACGCGGAGCAGGCATCGGAGGCAAAGAGCGAATTTTTGTCGGTTATGAGCCACGAGTTGCGAACACCTTTGCATGGGATTATTGGTTTACTGGATATGATGCGAGATGGACTTCACCCTGAACAAAAGCAAGATTTTCATATGGCCCACCAATCCGCACGCTCATTGCAAACATTGGTGAGTGATCTTCTTGACCTGTCAAAAGTTGAAGCAGGAAAGCTTGTTTTGAACCATAAAGCATTTGATTTTAAAGCTTGTATTTGTGATGTGTTGCGAACATTTATTGTCGCGGTGAATAGAAAGGATGTTGAACTTTCTGCTGAATTTATAGCTGCGCCAAAGATGATATATGGTGATGAGGTTCGCATCAGACAGGTATTAATAAACCTTGTTGGGAATGCTGTGAAATTTACTGATATTGGGCGTGTTCATATTCGCATATCTTGTGACCAACGCGGCAGTGAGCACGTGTTGAATATCAGTGTTTCTGATACGGGCTATGGTATCTCAAGTAAAGATTTAGAAACGATTTTTGAGCCTTTTAAGCAAGTGGAATCATTGATGCACCGTGCCCATGGCGGAACGGGGTTGGGAACGACCATCGCAAAACGCCTTGTTGAAAATTTGGGCGGCAAAATTACTGTGGAAAGTCAGTTGGGAGAAGGGAGTGTATTTTCTTTTTGGATACCGTGTGATGCCAGTGAAGATACATATTCTTGCCATGTGAATGTATGTGATATGGATCGTATGCCATTGCCTGTACAAGAATCGCATGAAGGCCTGATGAAAAATGAAGAAGGCTGGCATATTTTGCTGGCGGAAGATGATTTGATCAGTCAGCGCGTTGCTATGAAGCGCCTTAAGAAATCGGGTTTGCAGGCAGAGCTTGCCAAAGACGGTACAGAAGCGTGGAAAATGTTTCTAAACAATGACTATGATCTTATTTTGATGGACTTGCGTATGCCAGGTATGGATGGTTTATCGCTAACACGAAAAATTCGCTCCTATGAAGCAATAACAGATCATTACACATATATTATTGGCCTGAGCGCACATGCTTTAGAAGATATGCAACAAGAGTGTCTTGATGCGGGTATGGATATGTTTTTAACCAAGCCTATTGAGCCGGAAAGTATTATTGTACACGTGCGTAAGATGCTTGAGTCATTATAAAACCGACGCTCTGCTCTGTATGGCACTAAAAAACACTGCGCTGGCCTATAAAGTTTTCCGCGAACTGAGTTGAAGGCAAAAAAAAGAGGAGCCAATCGGCTCCTCTTTTTGTCAGGCTTTATTGTTTTAAGATTAAGAGAACATCCGAAAGTGAGCAGATGCAATCATTAACAACAACATTGGAATTGAAAGCAAGGTATTGATGCGTGATGCGATCAATGCTTTCTTACCCGCTGCCGCTTTTTCATCCGCAGTTGCTTCTACCATACCAATGATTTTCTTTTGGTTCGGCCAGATGATGAACATAACATTGAACCACATAATGACACCGAACAAGGCACCAATGCGAATGTCCCAACCAGCGTTTTCGCCCAATTGAACAAACAAAATGATACCGAATAGCAATGTCAGGTTTGCGCCCATGCGGAACCAATGCAAAGCACGACGAACAATGCTGCCTTCTTTGAATAATTCTGCTTTTGAGTCTGCTGAGAAGCCGCCCATAGATGGCACTTGTACAAAGTTAAAGTAGTACAATAGGCCAATCCACAGAATACCAGACAGCACATGCAACCAACGAGAGCCATTAAAAATGCCTTCTTTTATAGTGTCTTTAGTCAACTCAAAGTCGCCCGTAACCGCAGCAATAGCTACGATAATGGCAGCCAATACAAACCCTGCAATCATCGTAAGTTTATGATCTTGTAAAATTTTCATAATATTCTCCATTTAAAATATGCCAACATTGTAGCGTAGTTTGTAAAATTTAATACTTAATAGGTGTAGGGTTTAGTTTTTAGTAATTATTAACTACTTTGATAGGGTGACATCAAAGCTATGACGAGTATAGCGTAGCGCTGATAAAGATTATAGGCAATCTGAACAGCTACAGCTATTTTATGGTTGTGCTGAATAGTTACGATTATAGAAGCGAGGCATCCATGGCAGAGTCTGAATTAAAGCAAAAATGGCAACTGGGAAAAAAGGATATGGTGTTTTTTGGCATTGTAGCCGCAGTAATTTTAGTATTGGTCTTAGGGTCAAGTAAGCGTACAACCAAGGCTGTTCCCACGGACCAAATACATCAGCAGGTGAAGTCACGTGCCGAATGTATGGCATGTCACGGCGTGGATGGCGTCAATCCACGGCCGATAAGCCATACCAAAGCTGACCAATGTTTTCAGTGTCATTTGCAACCGACAAATTGGCATAAAGCAATGCCATGAGTGCAAAAGCTATGCGTAGTA
>JAUZQS010000139.1 GCA_030950875.1 Mariprofundaceae bacterium
ATTCCACGAAACACTGCAATATAAAAAACCGATGAACGTGTATCACGAAAGTATGTTAAGCCAGATGCAACTCAAAAAAGCAGCTTAAAAGATGGGAATAAGGATTCTTGAAAAACTGTGTTGACAGATTGGGGTGATGTACAGGGTGACCACCGCACCTGCAATATCGAGTTGCATTAAGAGCTTGGGAATTGCGGTAATCTCATTCGATTTGTCGTCTACACGCTGTTGTCCCAAGACCAGTTGATTCTGTGAGGCCCATGCGCTCACCATATAGATAGCTGCCTTATTGGACGCACTATCCATGCTTCGGCGCAGACATTTTCCATCAATGCTAATGACTTCACCACCGCTAAGTTTACTTAAATCGCTGACCCACCGACTAAAGCAACGACTGAACTCTTCGGTATCAATCACAGAAAAAACGTAGCCGAACGTATCATGCGAAGGGATGCCATTTTGCAATGATAATATCTCGTTGAACCATGCCTCTTTTGCTTTACCAAAAGTCTCAATCGCGACCCAGCTATCTGCGCCACATATGGATGCACAAAGTGTAATGAAAAAGATGTCTTTAAGGTGATGTTGCTTTCGCCTTTCCAGACGCGGATCAATAATGGAGGAAAAATGATGTATAATGGATGAGGTGGAAATAGTAGGTATTGTCATAATAACATTATTATAACACCGATGAATAACTATTAAAGTATTGATTTATATGGATGTTTATCAAATAAATCGCTTCCTTAAACACCTGGAATCCTGAATTATTTTAATGCGATTGCCCTGTTTTCCTGTGCTAAAAAACAGCGCTCTCATATTATGTCATGCGGTAAGCGTATTGATGGGGCATTTAGTTTGGGTGACGAAATATCGTTATCCAGTGCTGCGAGGGGATATCCAAAAACGTTGCAGGGAAATGATCATCCAGATCTGTGATGCAGAGGATGTGCAGATACTGAAAGGTGTTGTGAGTAAGGAGCACATCCATAAGCACGTAGAGTATCCATCGAAGTTGTCGGTCAGTGATTTTATAAAGCCAGTAAAAGGCTGGACATCGAGGAAGCTTCAGCCCAAGAGCAACCTATGCACTTTCAGTGCATAGTGGTTGAGTATATAGTTGTGTAGAGAGAAGTTATAAAAGTAGTGATAGATGCTTGAAATATTTAAGCTTCTGTAGGAAGGTTGTTTTTTGTAGCTGAGTAAGTGGGAGGTGTTTGATAGTGAATGCATGGTTATTGGCGAGCCTTACGAAGGTTGTTTTTTGGCTTATTCGACTTTTACCTGTTCGTGTAGTCGGTGGACTGGGTGCTGGCTTTGGGCGCATGGCTTATTATGTGGTGGGTAGGCATCGGATTATAGCCATGACGAATTTAACGCGTATTTATCCGCATAAAACTCGCCAATGGCGGTGTGAAAAAGCACGTGCCTCATTTGCAGAACTGGGCCGCACATGCTTTGAATTTCCTCATGTTTTTTTGCGTTCTAAAGAATTTTTATTGTCACGAGTCGAGGTTCAAGGTGAGGCGTTATTGCATGATGTCATAACGCAAAATACAGGGGTTTTCTTTGCGGCCGCCCATCACAGTAATTGGGAATTAGGGGGATTGATGCTATCGATGTTGGATTGTGATCCGCATATTATTTCTCGGCCACTTAACAATAATATTCTTGAAGCATATTTAAAAAAATGCCGCGAACGATTTGGTGCGCATGTGCAGTCACGCTTGCAAGGCTTGCGCTGGCTTCCAAAGGCTCTTCGCAATGGTGATTGTGTTGCGGTAATGATTGACCAACATATGAGCCAAGGTACGCCCATACCATTTTTAGGGCACTTGGGAAATACTACAACCATGCCTGCAGCATTTGTATTGCGCCAACAAACACCTGTGATTGGTGTAGCGTTGGAGCGAAAGGGTCATGGCTTTCACTTTACATTGCGTTTCTGGCGTATTGATATGCCAGAGCTTGGGTCAGATAAACAGGCCAACACAGTGCATGTGATGCAAACTATTAGCGACAGTTTTGCCCCTGTGATTCATGATCGGCCAGAGTCATGGCTTTGGCTACATCGTCGCTGGCTTATTCTTGAACAAGATAAAGAAATAGCAAAAGTTGTATTTGGTACACCTTAATCTGGTGGAATGTTAAGACATCTCTTGTTTGTTATTTTCGATATAACGTTGGCGGGTTTTGTTCTTTAATCGTGTAAGATCAACAACAACCAACCCATCAATGCAATTTGCGAAATCGGGGTCAATATTAAAATCAAGAAAATGTACGCCGTCTTCTTGGCACATTTCAGTATATTGTTTGTAGAGTGTCGGAACGCTACACCCCATATGTTTTAGGGTTGCTTTAAGGTGTGTAAAATCTTCTTTGTAGTTTTGCCCTGTGAAATGCTGTTCGAGCTCTGGGCGCTTTGCCAAATCAATGTGATAGGGAAGCATGGCTTGTACTTTTTGACCATGATCACCGAAATAAAGGCTGTAAAAATAAACAAGCAAATCTTTTGCAGCTGTTGGATAGTTGTTGCTGATTGAAACTGGACCCAACAAATAACGGTATTCGGGGTGGTTGCGTAGAAAAGCTCCGATACCATACCATAGATAATCCAAACTACGGCGACCCCAGTAGCGAGGTTGTACAAAACTTCGTCCCAACTCTAAGCCGCTTTCCAAGATGTGATCCATATCTTTTGAGAAGTTGAATAGGGTTTGTGAGTACAAAGGGTTTTCGGGTGATGTGTTCGGTGATAAGGCGTGCTTGGTGGCGCATAAACGGTATGCACCGACAATTTCGAGTTCATTTTCATCCCATAGCACCAGTTGAAAACAATGACGGTCATAGCAATCAACATCACGGCGAAGCCCCGTACCTTCACCTGTTGCGCGAAAAGCAATTTCACGCAAGCGACCAATTTCGCGCATCAGACAACTATCTGGTTGATAGGGCGCGAGATAAATCTTTTTACCATCTTGCGTTTCACCCAACAATTCGCACTTCTTTATTTCTTGGCGTAAAGGTTGTCGTTTTTCAGGGTGGGCAATGGATGTGCAAGTATCATAGATGGGCTTTTTCCCTTTCGCGATACGGTATAAATGCTTTTGGAATAATTTTACTTTGGCATCCATGGGAAGATGGATGTTTTGATAGCTTTCGATGGGTATAAGCTCTCCAATGGTTATTCCAACAGAGCGCTTGGCTTGTTTATACATCTCACGAACCAGCCATAGGGTGGATATAGGTTTGGCAAGCCATGATAGAGCATAAAAAAAAGCGGAGTTTCGCCCGTTGACATGGATGGGTAAAATGGGTGAATGGCTTGAGATGGCAATGTTTAGAAAACCTTTACTCCATTTGCTATCTCGAATGCCTGTTGGTCCTAATCGAGATACTTCGCCTGCTGGGAAAATAATCACCGCACCTTCGTTTTCAAGGTGCTGATAGACTGCTTTGACTTGTGTTCGGGAGGTTTTTCCGCCCATATTATTTACGGGTAAGAGTAGTGATTGTATGGGTTCAATGCTAGCCAACAATTGATTGGTGACAGCTTTCACATCTGTGCGAACTTGCCCGACCATTTTTAATAAGACGGCAGCATCGAGTGTTCCAATGGGGTGGTTGGCGATAATGATGACACGTCCAGATGATGGAATACGCTCCATTTGGCGTGCCTGTATTGTATAAGAAAAGTCAAAGTAATCGAGCAACTGATCGACAAAGTCCATACCCTTTAAATGCGGATATTTTTCTTGGAACTTGCGCAGTTCACGTTCATGAAAAAGCATCTTTAATGCAGCTCTTACAGGGCGTGTTAACAAAGGTGAGCGTTCTTTGAACGTAGGGAATTGTTGTTCAATGAAATTTTCTACATTTAACATAATCACTCCTATGGATGTTACGATGAAGTGATGCTATGGACTTTTTATGTCATGGAAGTGTCAGCAGTGTGGCAGCGTGTGACGAAATCATAAAGTAGAGCCACTTGCAAAAGTCTGGGTGGATAAGATGCAATCCCTCTTTGAGTGAATTTGTAGGCTGGATTGAGGGGCATGGTGGTTCCATACACCGAAAATTCAGCCTGCAAATACGCCAGAGTGGGGAAGCAGATTGCCGCTCAGGACTTTTGCAAGTGG
>JAUZQS010000014.1 GCA_030950875.1 Mariprofundaceae bacterium
TCTTAGCCTTTTGTAACTGCTTCCATGCGTCAAGGTCTGATTGTTTCATGGCAAGTTTATCCATGTCTTTAAATGACGTTTCTGGCTTAAGAAACTGTTGTGCATCTAGCAGTGATTTAAGCTTCGCGTAAGGCGTTTTCATATCACTTTGTTTGTAGTGTTTTTTCTGCTTCCCTTTGCTGTTTATTTCGACGCTAGGGAAGTGACATGGATGGTGGTAATTCATGCACGGATTTAAGTATTTTTGATTGAATTCCTCCATAGTTTCAGCATGTTTTTGTGGGATATGAATATAGCCAAACACCTTGCGTACAACGGAGTTGTTTTTGCTCTCAGCTAAGGCATTGTCATTGCAGTGTCACGGTCGTGATTTAGTCATACTAATCAATGAATCATTGAGCAATTCAGCTACTCTACGGTTGATATATTCTGAGCCATTATCCGAGTGAAAACCCAATGTTTTGAATGGGCATTGCTTCAAGATAGATGTGAGCGCAGGGATCATGAATTGGTCTGTAATTCGCGGTACTGTCACGACCACTTCCCACTGGGTTACTTCGTCCACAGCATTGATGTGATAGACACCTTTTTTGCCATCCAAGTCACCTTGGTGAACAGAGTCCAGAAGGTGAATTGCGAAGCAAGAGAGGCTCCCCTGGGGGACGCGCAAATATCCAGGCTTGCCATTGGGTTTGGGTTTACAGCGCTTCCCAATATCTACAGGGGTTGATTGCGTCTTGGTAAACACTCTGCGACAACGTTGATATGTAGGGCTTTTTCTTAGGTTATACAGGTGTGATACTGATACACCTGAAATGCCTTTGAATTTTGTATTCCCATACACCTCAAACTCACGCTGACACAAGGCTTTGACTGTTGTTCCTGATACCCCATCCATGGCTTGGTCAACCTCAGCTAGGGCTGCAATATCTTTACGGGTGTATTTGCTTTGAAAGCCTTGCCTTCGTCGTCGTGGGTTCACGCGAATATGACCAGTCTTGGTGTAGGCATGTACAAGCTTGCTTACATGTTGGCGGCTATAACCTGTTATCTGTTCAATATAACGTAAAACTAGACCTTTTTTCTTCTTATCAAGCCACATGTATCGAAAGCGAATCAAGGTCTTTTCTAGCCAATTATAAACGTCTTCTTTGCTGCCTTGAAGCTCCATGGAAGGGCATAATTCCGCCTGTAAAAAACTGGTTATATCATCCAGTGTGTTTAGCTCGTCATCTCTCATTTCTACCAGCATCTCTTTATGATGGCAGATTCAACTTATTTCAGACGCATTCTGTATTGGAAAAGGCTATGAATTGACTAATGTGCCCAGATAGTTCAACATGTTATAATTGATCCCAAGATTGCGAGACGCTTCAGCTATTGAATAGCCTTGCTCCAATATCAAATCTACTGCTTCTCGTTTGAATTCCTGTGTATATGTAGTCCGTTTCCTATGACTCATCGGTAATCTCCTAAGTTTAGATTATTACCCTTTTCTAATCCTACGCAATTACTGAACCACTACACAGAGGTATAAGCATTATTCTGGTTTATCGACTAAAACAATAATACTCCTGCCGAACAGCATTTTTACTGTATTTATCTCGTCTATAATAGGGGCGTTATATTTGTCGATTGTTCGGTATTTTCGACGCTCTTTTTTCCACTGTAATGCAGCAATAAGTTGAATAGGGAGATAAAAGAATATACTCCAGACTACGGATGGAAATTGCATTTTATCAATACTTAGTCGAGGCATATTAAAGCCGGCACCCATAAGTGCGTGAGCTAAATAAGGATAAGGAATAGGAGTAATGTGGCCTCCTGTGCTTTCAATGGCTGTTTCACCAACATGGAGAGGGCCAAACATACTCCAAAAACCAGTGGTTAAGAAGCGTAGGCGAGATTTCATATTTAAAACATTTGGCGTAGTCATTACGAGTACGCCGGCCGGTTTTAAAATTCGGTGTGCTTCGCGCACGATAGCATAATAGTTTTCTAAATGCTCTGCAACTTCAGTAAAAGTTGATTAAATCAAAATGATTGTCTGAATATGGAAGCTTACCATTGTTGAGGTCAACAACATCAACTTTCACATTTTCCAGTTCCATAAATTGTTCAGTATAATCACACGCATTGCTCTGCACATCATACTCTTGTTGAATACGACGAATTAGCTTGCCAGTGCCACTACCTATATCCAAGTGATGACCAGAAATATTAGGATAGCTATTTTTTAAGCTGATCACAGCCCCTTCAAGAGTGGCATCAAGGCTCATTTTATCTTCATTAGAAATCGTATTCATAGAGTTTCTCCTATTTAGCTTCATCAAATACACCGAGCGCACGCCCCCCCTTAGATTCAAGGCGATCCGCACGATGGAATGTCGACCCGCTGGCGGCATTGGGGTAACTGTGGATTTCATCTTCAGGGTGATAAAAGTGCTGACCACCCAGATAATCCTGAAGCTGTTGATAGTCGGCTTCATTTTGTGCCCCTTGAGCAATTCCTGATAGACAACGCTGCTATGAAGCGTAATAAAATCTTTCAGTGCCTGATTAACCAAGCCTCGTTTGGTAGTCTCACGCTGTATTTGAAAGCCTCAGCCACAAGCTTATCATTTAGTACAATGTTCGTTCTCATTTATATACACCTCGCAGTGTGTATCAATAATGCAGCCAATCATTTTGGCAATACTTACTGTATATTTTCCAACACGAAATGGGTCAAAGTTTTACTTTATTGCTTTTCAAGCAATCCAAATTTAGGGGGACATAATACTTAATAATTTCAATTTAATTTGGCTATAAATGCTAAAATAGTCCTTATTTTACTCAACCACTATGCACTGAAAGTGCATAGGTTGCTCTTGGACTGAAAGTCCTAATCATATCAATCAAGGATCATGTTGCCTGTATCAACATTCGATGGATTCCTATGATGTTCCAAATACGCTTGAACCATCTCATCTGTGATATTCCCCGTCGACCATGCGCCATATCCTATTGCCCAAAAATGCCTGCCCCAATAGCGCTTC
>JAUZQS010000140.1 GCA_030950875.1 Mariprofundaceae bacterium
GAATCATCAATATCAACAACATCGTAAGTTTTAGAAAAAACATCATGCACATGCTTGGCAATCTCACGCTGTTTTTCATAATCAGGGCCATAAATCTCTGCCAATAACGTAGCACGAACAGGCGGACCAGGTGGATCTTCCACCAGTTTCACTGAGGTCTTGGGATATTCAGCCAATACGGGTGCAAGCATGGATCGAAGATCAAGAACAATATCCGAAGATATTTCACTGCGCTCGTGTTTATTGACCAAATTAACACGTATTTCACCGAGATGTGACGCCGATCGGAACAAGGATGCACCACGCAGCATACCATTAAAATCAATGGGACCGCCACGTCCAACAAAGGTTTCATAATCCTTCACCATCGGATGTTGACGTAAAACATCGCCGATTTTACGTGCCAAGATATCGGTTTCTTCAAGTGTTGAACCTTCAGGTAAATCCAAGGTGATATTGAAGGTGTTTTGATTGCCTTTGGGCAACATCTTTAATTCAACAGTACCTGCTGTTAATGGCCCATTAATGCCTGCGGGGCGAATAAACTGCCAAGCAGGCTCAAGCATTGCTGCGACAAACAAAATAAACACTACCAACGAAAATAACCTACGTGTTGTTTGATTTTCCACCAATGGACGGGCTATTCTCATGTACAATCGATGTATCCAGTCTTGCTCTTGCTCAGCTTTATTTTCCATCGCTGGATCATTTATTTTGCATGGCAAGAAGCGCTGGGCAATCCATGGTGTAAAGGCATAAGCAATCAATAATGATGCCGCCATGGCAATCGGGGCATTGAATGGAATCGGTGCCATATACGGCCCCATCATACCCGTAACAAAGGCCATCGGAATAAACGCAAGAATCACTGCAATCGTGGCAATAATGGTTGGCTTTCCTGTTTCATTTATCGCACGAATAATCAAGCCTGCTTTATCCGATAAACTATAAACACCTTTATGCAAGTGCCGATGAATATTCTCAATGACTACAATAGCATCATCCACCAATAAACCCAATGCCAGAATCAATGCAAACAGTGTGACACGGTTGATGGTCTGATCAGCCAAAAAACCGACTGCCAGTACCACACATAAAATAATTGGAATGTTCATGGTCACAATTGCGGCTTCACGCCAGCCCAAGAATAACAGTAGAATAATAATGACTGTCGCGATCGCAATGACCAAATGTTCAACCAGTAAATTCACAGCAGCATCGGCACGTTTGCCTGAATCACGGGTAATTGACACCTGTACATTATCTGGAATAAAATCACCTTTGAGTTCATTCAGCTTATCTGCAATACCTTGCGTTACAACAACCGCATTGGTACCTCGTTTCTTTGCCAAGGCGATGGAAACCGCAGGTATTTCAGCTTCCCCAACGACAGTGGAATTGGAAGCCCCTCCAAATGCAATGCGATGCAATTGATGAATCTCGGAAGCACCATCTGAAACATTGGCAATATCACGCAGGTAAACCACTTTCCCTTGCCATGAACCAACCACCAATGTGCCAACTTCTTGCGCTGTTTTTAAATAGCCGTCCAGCCAAATCTTGGCAACTTGATTATCGCCTATCAACTCTCCGACATTTCCACCATGGTTGGAGGCTTCTAAGGTATGATGCAAGGCATCCAAGGCAATGCCATAAGCAGCCATTTTTGCAGGGTCTATCCGAATTCTAACTTCACGATCCTGACCGCCGATAATATCCGCGACAGATACACCCGGTAGTGGCGCTAATTGATCGCGCACACGCTCTGCCAAGCGTTTCAACGCTAAGCCATCCATCGCTTGGGATGACAATGTAATCACCGATACGGGTACATCATCCACATCCATCGGCTTAATCAAGGGTTGTGATGCACCGGCTGGCAAACGATCCAAATTATGCATAATTCGGTCATATAGTTTCACAAGGCTGGCTTCTTTATCCTCGCCAACCTTAAACATGACCGTTACCACACCCATGGAATCCATCGCCGTACCATAGGTATGATCCACACCTGTCATTTCACGCAGCACCATTTCAAGCGGCCGCACAATGAGGTTTTGTACTTCTTCAGGGCTGGAACCTTCCATTTTCACAATAATATTTGCTGCTGGCACATCAATTTGCGGATTTTCTTCACGCGGCGTAACCATCAAGGCCAAGCCCCCAATAAGAAAAATGAGCACGCTAATAATCGGCGTTAAATTGCTTTGCATGGCAAATTTACCAAGTTTTCCAGCAATATTTAAGGGATTATCACCATGTTTCAATTCACTCATAGTGAACCTTCATGCCACTTCTTAATGCAGGCTTACCAGCCCAAACTATATGATCACCATCATGCAAGCCTGCCAATATCTCAAGCATATTATCCTGTCTTTTGCCTATACGAATCAAACGGTAGTGAGCAACCGATGCCGCATCGGTAACATATACTGCATTCAAACCAGCCTGAGTGATTACCGCAGCCTCAGGAATCAGTAAGGCTTTGCGCATGCCTACATGAAAGCCTGTTTGAGCGAACATACCAGGGTGAATATCTTCCATGGAAGGCAGCGATACCTTTACCAAAAATTGGTGTGAAACAGGATCCGCAGCCTCCACAATTTGACGCACAACACCTTTAAAGTGACGCTTAAGAGATGCAATTTCTACATCTACAGCATCGCCTTCATCAATCTGTGCAACAAATTGCTCTGATGCGTAAGTTTGAACCAATAAGCTACTTGGATCTTCCAAAATCAAAATAGGCATTCCTGGTGAAGCCAAGTCGCCTTTTTCCATACGTTTTTCAACCACCACGCCACTCATAGGCGAGGATACTTCTGCATAACTCAACTGATGTTTGGCCTGTTTAACCTGCGATTTGGCCACTTGATAACGTAATTTAACCTTATCAAACTGCTGGGATGTCACCGCACCTTCGTGAAGCAGGCTCTCATAACGCTGCATATCTAATTTTGCATTATTTACATCTGCTTTTGCCCGCACCAAAGCCTGCTTGGCATTCACTGGGTCAATATGTAACAACACTTGCCCTTCGCTGACTTGATCTCCTTCACGCACCTTTATATCGCGAATATAACCCGATAAACGACTACTAATTGCGACACGATGATCAGATGTCACCATACCACTGGTCATATAATAGATGGGAACTTCTTTCAGCGTTAATGTTAACTGCTCTGCAACCACACTACTTGGAAGCACATGAGAGACATCCTTTGCGTCGTCGCTACAAGCCGTCAAAGCAATCATCGATAATATACTTATACCTAAGAATACTCTGGATTTCATAACACTGCTCCCTCATGTAATAATCCTGCTGCCAATAGCAAAGCAGCTTGCGCAATCACCACATCTGATCGTGCATCCACAATAGCCACTTGCGAATCATCCGTGGCAACTTGAGCATCAAGCACCTCTGATGTTGTTTCTAAACCTTGTTCATAACGTAGTGATAAAATACGTAGCGATTCTTTACTTTGTTGAAACACTTTCTTCTCACGCGCCAGTTTTCTTTTGGCAATTTCCAAAGCACGCCATGCCTGTCTAATTTGATTGCTAATCCGTTGCTGTTGATCTGCAACCTTCCACTGTAATGCAGCATAAGCTGACTCAGCTTGACGTTGCTTGGCGCGATCAGAGCCGCCATTAAACACATTCAGACTTACAGTAACGCCCACCATAGTATTACCATTCTTAAGTGCTGGCGTGGCACTATTCCATTCTTGTGCTGCTACCAAATTAACGTGTGGAAGGTTTCCTGCATAAGCAATATCACGTTGTGCCGATAAAGCCTGCAAGTGTTGCTGCATGGCTTGGAAATCCAAACGCCTCTCCCCTAAGTGCTCTAACAAATCATCTAGCGATTCATTTTTCATCTGAATCACAGGCTGTACTAAAACGTACTGATTGAAAATATTCTTGGCTCCCATCAATAAAGCCAACTGTTCAAGGCTTTGTTGATACGCATTGTCAGCTTCGTCCACTGCCAACTGACGCCGCAACACATAAACATGGGCATGCATGACATCACTCA
>JAUZQS010000141.1 GCA_030950875.1 Mariprofundaceae bacterium
AAGAATGGAAGATTTGGGTTTGGAGGCTGCTTTTTATCAAGCCTTGGCTCGGCGAACCATTCAAACCTTAAGTGAACGTTATGTCGGTGTCTTCTCAATTCGGGTGATGGTGTGTGATTTCTCAGGCAATCAATTGGCGGATATCATATGAACCAGTCAGCAATGAACTATGAAGCACTTGCTTCTTTGCGTAAAAATCATCCTGCATGGCGTTTGTTACGGGCGGATTCAGCACCATTGGTGGCAAGTTTTTTGCATCGGGTGTTTATTGCGCCGAATGTGCGAGAGATGGCACAAGCCGATTTACAAGAAGCCTTGGAAGATGAGCTTTTTGCGCTGCGAGAGCGGCTTGGAGCGGAGAGTTATCCGCGTTCTGGCTTGGAATACCTCAATGATTGGGCAGACAATGAACAAGGTTGGTTGCGCAAGTTTTATCCAAAAAACTCCGATGAGCCGCATTATGATTTAACACCTGCGACAGAAAAAGGTATTCGCTGGTTACTCAGTTTAAGCGAGCGACATTTTATTGGTACTGAATCGCGGTTACTGACGTTGTTTGATTTGTTGCAGCAAATTTCCGAAGGCAGTGAAACCGATCCGAAAAAACGCATTGCTGAATTACGCAAAAAACGTCGTGGTATTGATGCGGAAATCAAACGTATTCAAGGTGGCGATGTGTCTTTATTGGATGATACCGCATTAAAAGACCGCTTTCAGCAATTTGTGATGATGGCAGGTGAATTATTGAGTGATTTTCGTGAGGTTGAGCAAAACTTTCGCTTGCTGGATAGGCGCGTTCGCGAGCGTATTGCCTTATGGGAAGGCGGAAAAGGCGAATTGCTAGAAGATATTCTTAATGAATGTGATGATATTACCGATTCAGATCAAGGTAAGAGCTTTCGCGCTTTTTGGGATTTTTTAATGTCCAGCTCAAGGCAAGAAGCATTGACCACACTACTGGATAATGTGATGAGTTTGCCTGCTGTGGCTGAGTCACGCCCCGATCCACGTTTGCGTCGGGTACATTATGATTGGCTTGCCGCTGGTGAACATACGCAGCGAACCGTGGCGCAGTTATCTGGGCAATTGCGACGGTTCCTGGATGATAAAGCATGGTTGGAAAATAAACGTATTATGGAAATTTTACGCAACATCAAGAGTAATGCCTGTGAGATGGTGGATCAGCCGCCACTTGACTTGGTGATGCCTATGGATGAGGTGGGTTTGAACTTTTCTTTGCCCATGGAGCGCCCTTTGTATCAGCCGCCGCTACAAGCTGTGATTGATGCAGTGCGTTTGGAAATGGGTGATGAAGATGCGAATACGGATGCTTTGTTTGCGCAGGTGGTCGTCGATAAAGGGCGATTAAAACAGGCGCTGGCACAGGCTTTGCAACAACAATCACAAGTATCATTGAGTGATCTGTTACAGCAACACCCACTTCAACATGGGCTTGCGGAATTGGTGGTTTGGCTGCAAATGGCAAGTGAGCAAACACGCAGCATCATTGATGAAGAAAAAACAGCTATGGTGCAATGGCATACAACACAAGGTTTGGTGAGGCAGGCGACACTGCCGCATGTGTTATTTGTGCGCTAGGTTTTCTATGTTTATGCGTGATGACAGACTGATGTTGGAGTAGAGAATGAGATTAGATAAGATAGCTTTAAAAAACTTACGATGTTATCAATCGATTGAGCTTTACCCAAAGATGACCGTTTTGGTGGCCAAATACTGTAATACCTAGATACTGCAAGTGTTTGCACATACATAGCGCAACCTCTTCATTCACTTGGACTATTGAAAAAACACTCATCATCAATAAGGTGACTACGTGTTTTTTCAATACGCCATGTAAACCAATATCTTACACTCTGCACGTATAAACACTTGCAGGATCTAGGTAATAAATTAAGGGCAAGGATTTAACACATGGATGATCGAGTAGAACAAGAGAAGGTCCAGCGTGACTCGAAATTATCGGCAGTGGTAGTGGCTTTGTGTAAAGGTATGGTTGACCGCGAGAATGATTCAAAGCTATGGCAGCTGTTATTGAATATGCAGTTGGCTGTTTCGGAATATGTGGAAGTTTTGGGTTTGGTATTGATTTTGGATGAGGCTGAAGGTTATGCTTTTTTGCGGGCATGCGAGCAAGTTGATGAGGAGAACAAAACCCCACGCTTGATTGCTCGGCGGCAACTATCGTTTCATGTTAGCCTTTTATTGGCATTGCTGCGTGAACGCATGGCGGAATCCGATGCTTCAGGCGGTGAGGCGCGGGTGATGGTTTCGCGGGATGAAATCGTGGAGATGATTCGCGTCTTTTTGCCTGAGGGTAGCAATGAGGTTCGCCTGATTGATCAGGTGGATGGCTATATCAATCAAATTGTTAAAATGGGCTTTGCTAGGGCGCTTAAAGGGGCAGAAAAAATGTTTGAATTACATCGCATTATTAAATCTTTTGTGGATGCGCAATGGTTGGCGGAATTTGATCATCGTTTGTCCGAATACAAACAGTTGCTACAGCCCAAAGCAGGTGAGGTATGAATCAAGGGTTAACGCTAGATTTTGTAAAAGATGACGCGCTTACAGGCTTTCGCCTCAAGCGTTTGGAAGTCTTGAACTGGGGAACATTTGATCAGAAAGTATGGTCATTTGATATACATGGTAAAAATGCCTTGCTGACAGGTGATATTGGTTCGGGAAAATCGACGTTGGTCGATGCTGTTACGACATTGTTGGTGCCTGCACACCGTGTTGCCTACAACAAAGCCGCTGGTGCAACGGCAAAAGAGCGTGACTTGCGCTCGTATGTGTTGGGCTTTTATAAATCGGAACAAAGTGAAGCTGTGGGTACCGCAAAGCCCGTTGCATTGCGAAAACATGGTAGTTATACCGTTATTTTGGGCGAGTTTTACAATGAAGGTTATGATCAAACAGTGACATTGGCACAAGTGTTTTGGTTTCGCCAGCCACAGGGTCAGCCCGAACGCTTTTATGCGGTGGCTGATGAAGCACTGACCATTCAAGAGCATTTTGGTGGTTTTGGTTCGGAGATGGCTACCTTACGTAAACGCTTAAAAAAGCAGCAGGTAAATCTGTTTGATGCTTTTCCTGCTTATGGGGCATTTTTTCGGCGGCGTTTTGGCATTGAAAATGAGCAGGCATTGGAGTTGTTTCATCAGACGGTTTCGATGAAATCCATTGGTAATTTAACGGAATTTGTACGCGGCCATATGCTAGAGGCATTTGATGTGCAGTCGCGCATTGATGCGTTGATTGCCCATTTTGATGATTTGGACAGGGCACACAAAGCCGTGCTTACGGCTAAAAAGCAAATGAGTTTGCTTACGCCCTTGGTTGAAAAATGCCAGCAACACGCAGTGCTTGAGCGTGAGAAATCAGTCTGTGAGCAGGCGCGGCAAGCACTCAGGGCATACATGGCCAGTATCAAATCAGATTTATTGACACACCGCATGATCAAGCTTGATGGTGAGCTAGAACGCTTGCAATTGCGGGTATCTGAGCTGAATGAAAAGGTCAAATCAGGGTCACAGCAAGAGCGTGAACTAGAACGTGCTATGGCCGATCAAGGTGGGGAGCGTATTGCCTTATTAGAACAGAAAATTGAGGAAAAAGAGCAAGAAAAGGCGCGTTGTTTGCAGCGGGCACAGCGTTATGATGAAATTATTGCGCAGCTTGAATTGCCTCGGGTGAAGGATGTTGAGGCCTTTTTGCAGCAGCGAGACAGCTGTTTGACATTGTTGCAAAGTCTTGCGGATGAAGAGGCGCAAACGCAAAATGATATGAATGAGCTGGGTGTAGATTTGAAAGAAGGAAAACGTGAGTATGATGGTTTGCAGAGTGAATTGAAGGGCTTAAAAAACCGTAAAAACAATATTCATGAGCAGCAAATCAGCATTCGCCAACGCCTATGCGCAGACCTTGGCTTGGCTGAAGAAGCGATGCCTTTTGCAGGCGAATTGATTCAGGTGCGCGAAGATGAGCGTGATTGGCAGGGTGCAGCAGAGCGTTTATTACATGGCTTTGCCTTATCAATGCTGGTTGCCGATGAGCATTATACCAAGGTGATGGGATGGGTGAATGAGCATCACCTGCAAGGCCGCTTGGTCTTTTATCGGGTGCGCAAGCATCAACAACAGCTCAGCTCGCAACATGCCGCTTCATTGGCGGATAAGTTGGAAGTGAAGCCAGATTCGGCATTTTATGATTGGTTGCAGCAAGAATTGATCAAGCGCTTTGATTATGCCTGCTGTGATGATTTGGAGAGCTTTCGCAGAGAAACTCGGGCGATTACCATCGCAGGGCAAATCAAAGCCCAAGGTGGTCGCCATGAAAAAGATGATCGGCACCGTATTGATGATAAACGGCGCTTTGTTTTGGGTTGGAGCAATGTGGAGAAAATCGCTGCCTTGGAAGTTGAAGCTGATCGGCAACAGCAGGTATTAGCCGATCTTGGTGGCCGCATTGCGGGCTTACAAAAGACATTAAAATCACAGCAGTCGCGCTTATCATTATTAAATCAACTCAAAGCCTATCCAGATTTTCAAGATGTTAACTGGCGACCATTGGCCATGGACATTGAGCAATTAAGTGCAGAAAAGAGTGCCTTGGAAGCGGCATCGGATCAATTGCGTTTGTTGGCAGAGCAACGTGATAAGGTGTTAGCACAATTGGAAAAAGATGAAGACACACTGTTAAAACGCCGCGATGAATGCTCCAAAACTGAGCAAAAGCGTGCCGATGCTCAAAGTATGCATGCAGATTTGCAAACATTGCTGAGTGAAGAAGGCGAGGCTTGGCAAGATTATCAGACAGTGTTGAAGGAATTGGCTGATGCCGTGTTGGGTAAGGATGCGGTACAGCAGGTGGAGTTTTGCGAAAGCCAAGAGCAGGCATTGCGTGCTGAGTTGAACAAGCGTATGCAAAGTTTAGATGGGAAATTATCCCGCCTATATGCGTATATTATTCAAGAAATGGCACATTTTAAAGAAATATATCCATTGGAAACGCAGGATATGGATGCCGACTTACGCGCTGCACATGAGTATGAGAAGATGCTTGAAAGCTTACATGCAGATGGGCTTCCACATTTTGAAGCGCGTTTTAAGGAAATGCTGAATGAAAATACCATTCGTGAGATTGCTAATTTTCAAAGTCAGTTGTTGCGGGAGAGAGAAACGATCAAGGAGCGCATTGAACGTATCAATGCATCATTGATCCATATCGATTATGTTGAAGGGCGATACATTACCCTGTTGGCGCAGCCAGCGGCCGATGCTGAAATACAAACGTTTCAGCAGGATTTAAAAGCTTGTACGGAAGGCAGTGTGACAGGTTCTGAAGATGAACAATATTCGGAAGAGAAGTTTTTGCAGGTACAAAAAATCATTGCTCGTTTTCGTGGCCGTGAGGGTGAGGCCGATGCTGACTTGCGTTGGCAGCGTAAGGTTTCGGATGTACGCAACTGGTTTCGCTTTGCGGCATCTGAGCGCTGGCGTGAAGATGATGAGGAATACGAACATTATGCTGATTCAGGTGGTAAGTCGGGTGGTCAAAAAGAGAAGCTGGCATACACCATTTTGGCGGCAAGTCTGGCTTACCAATTTGGCTTGGAATGGAATGCGGTGCGTTCGCGCTCATTTCGCTTTGTGGTGATTGATGAGGCCTTCGGACGCGGTTCGGATGAATCGGCCGAGTATGGTTTAAAGCTTTTTGCGCAACTTAATTTACAATTGCTTATTGTTACGCCACTGCAAAAGATTCATATCATTGAACCCCATGTCCAGCACGTGGGTTATGTGAGTAATGAGGGTGGCACAAGCTCGAAATTGCGTAACCTAAGCATTGAAACTTACCGCGAAGAAAAGCGGCAGCGTGAGCAAGAAGTGGCGTGAAGTGGACAAGCCCTGAAGATATAAAAGAGCAGCTGGAGCGAAGTTGGTTGCGTGGTGATATATGCCGCGCCTCGGTAAGGGATACTGGGGGTTTTCCGCTGGCCATTGCATTGCGCCAACCATCGGCAAAAGTGATGTTGGATGATTTCGCCAATATGCAGGATTGGGTTAAGTTGATGCGAGCCTATGCCCAAAAGAAACAGTTAAAGCTCGAATATAAACAGATCAATCATAGGGCCTTGGGGCAACAAGAATTACCTAGTCATGTGCTATTGCATGACCCTCAACAAGCCGCAACGCTTATAGCTAAGATGAAGTTATTGAAGATATTTTGTCATTTGTACAAGAAAACAGGCAGCTATGCGGATAGCTTGCAGGCTTGGGTCTTCAAATACCCGATAAAAGTATTGGAATTAGCGGATCAATGGCAACAAATATTGGATTTATGTGTGTGGATGCAGGCGAATCCCCAGCCTAAAATCTATTTGCGGCAAGTGGATGTGACAGGGGTGGATAGCAAGTTTATTGAGCAGCATAAAAAGGTATTGGCGGCATTGTTTGATTTGATGTTGCCAGTGTTTGCCATTGATGATGATTTTTCAGGTGCATTGGGCTTTGCTCGTCGCTATGGTTTTTTGGATAAGCCGCTGATGCTCAGGGTGCGCCCCTTGGATGCCAACATTACATTGCTACCATGTCAGGGGCATCAAGACGTGATGCTGACAGCCAAGGCTTTGGCATGTATCCACAGCGATGTGCAAGAGCAAGTGAAAGCCGTGTTTGTGGTTGAAAATGAAGTGAATTATTTATCTTTTCCTGATATGCCCAATGCGCTGCTTATTTTTGGTTCAGGCTATGGCTTTGAAGCCTTAAAAGAGGTGAAGTGGTTGACGATGCGATCATGGTATTATTGGGGTGATCTGGATACACATGGTTTTGCTATTTTAGATCAATTGCGTTGTGCTTTTCCACATGTGAGATCATTTTTGATGGATAAGAATACCTTTATGCGTCACGAACATGCTTGGGGAAATGAGCCAAAACAAGAAAAGAAAGACTTGCATCACCTCAATGAAACAGAGTGTGAGATGTATGATATTTTGCGTTTTAATGATTTGGGTGAGGGCTTGCGATTGGAGCAAGAACGCATTGCTTATGTTGAGCTGTTGAACGTGCTAAAGGATATAGACAGATGATGGACTTAGCCTTGACGGTTGTTAATGGATCGATCAGGTTCAACTTTAAAGTTGAACAAGGAGATGCTTGTGCAGGTCAATGCGAAAGAGTTTAGACAACATTTAAGCGAGTATCTGGATCGAGCATCTCGTGGTCAATCCTTGGATATTAGTATGCGAGGAAAACCGATGGCTCGATTAACGAGAATTGAATTAGAGCCGAAACCTGAAAGTGATGATCTATTCGGTATTTGGTTGGATGCTGATGAGATGGATGCCAGTGTTCATGTGCATGAGATGCGGCAAGGTCGCCAGTTTTGATGAGTAGTGTGTTGATTGATACGGATGTGATTATTTGGCACATGCGAGGCAATGAAAAAGCCCGAGATATTATTTATAGACTTGAAAAACCAGCCATTTCTATCATCACTCAAATGGAGTTGGTACAGGGGCTACGAAACAAACAAGAGCAGGTCGCGCTGCACCGTTTTATCGAGCAACTCGGATTTCAAGTCATTACTGTCAGCGAAGTGATTAGCCAGCGCGCTCTTTTCCTTATGGAAGAATGGCGACTGAGCCATCAAATGCTGATGGCAGATGCACTGATTGCGGCAACAGCCATTGAGCACGGTTTATCACTACTTTCTGGTAATGAAAAACACTATCGATTTTTAACGATGTTAAAATTAGAAAGTTTTAAGCCGTAGATGAGCTATTGAAAGTGTTAAAGGATAGAAATTGATGAAAAAATGTGTGATATTAGGGGTGCTTGATCATGGCGTTGATGGCTTATGTGTTGAATCCATAGAAAAGTTGAAGCAAGCCGACGTGGTGATTGGAGCCACACGCACACTGAACTTGTTTGCTAATAGTTTGAAACCGGATGTGGTGAGCCATGATTTAACAGGGTATCTTAAAGAGCTGCCAGCTTGGATTGAAAAAGCTTTAAAACAGCATCAATCGGTGGTGGTGTTAGCCACAGGCGATCCTCTTTGTCATGGCATTGCCAATTACCTCATTAAAAAAATTGGTTTGGGTCATTTGGAAATTTTGCCCAATGTTTCGGCTTTGCAGTTGGCTTGTGCGCGGGCTGGTGTGAGTTGGCAGGATGCATATATTTGTTCAGTGCATACAAAAGATGCGGGTGAGTGGCAAGATAAGCCAAGCAAAGAGCATGGTTTATACCCCTTATTCAAGGCCTGTTTACAACATCGGAAAGTCATTGTTTTTACTAGCCCCGAGAATAATCCAGCCCGTATTGCGCGCATGTTGCTGAGTGAAAACTTAGCCGATGATTTTGAAATGATTGTAGCTGAAAATCTATTACAAGATGACGAAAAAATGATTCAAGGTCAAAGTATAGATATGTTAGCCCAAGCATCATTTTCGGATTTAAACATGGTGATTTTACAGCGTAAAGAAAAGGCCGCGAAGCCTGTG
>JAUZQS010000142.1 GCA_030950875.1 Mariprofundaceae bacterium
GTATCGAATATAGACCGATTTTACCCCTTTTGAAGGGGGAACTAAGCTGTAAAAACTCAATTGTCGCTTAAATGACAACTTTGGTTTCTGAGCAATCTCTAATTATTATTAGATTCTTTTTCAACGTTCTTGTACCCGTACGTTTTAGCGATTTCAATTAAGTCAACCTGTCTTTTTATTTTCTCTAACTCCTCATCGCTATTATCAAAATGCTGAGATCTATTTTGACCGCTCATCAATTTATTGGTATTCATATTAACTTTTTGATTAGAGGTTTCTTTATCTATTGCGGTTAGTAAATTTTTAACCTTTAATTTGTAATGGTTAGTGCAAGGAATTCCTTTTTTCCGGACTTCAATGAGATCTCTTTTTATGAGTTGAGTTCGAACTAGTTGCATTTGTTTTGTTGTCAGTCCAATGTCACTTTTCCATTTTGTATCTGAACAGTACCACCATGCATGGGTTCTTTTCGTAGTCCAATAATTATGCTGGTAAATGGCTTGGGAAAGAACTAGTGCAGCATTTACTGATCCTGCAACAGGGACAAGAGATGGGCGATATGCAATCGTGAATCCTAATCGTTCATTCAATAGATCTATTTCATTTCTTTTACTACTCATTGAGTAGCAGCCTTTTTTAGATGTGATAAATTATCTGAAGTTGGTTTAATGCGTTCTTCAATCCACTTTGCTATATCGTGCTCGCTCCATCGGCGAATATTTCCGCTCTTGAAGGATGGCGGCAGATCATCTCCCCGAGACAATCGATTACTAATGGTTTGAGGGCTTACCCCTAACCATTCAGCGAGTTCTTCTCTACTAAGGAGATGTCTATGTTTGTACATTGCATAGCGAACTATATGCATGCCGAAGTACTATTTCCAACAACGCAAGTATGTTTTGAGTCGGTTTGGAATATTGATTTTATACTGTTATGCTTTGCCGTTTTATTTTCTTTTTAGGTGAAATTTGATATTAACCAGCAATTTTAACTTCAATCGCTGTTGCGCTTATACTTTTAGCCCGCCCTCGATTCAACAAAGAGCGAATCATTTATTAAAATGTTGTTGCATAGACCTTACTTGATTTTCAATGGTTTCCTCGTAATAGATTAATAAAGTATCTAATTTATCATGCCCAGTGATCTTGGCTAAATCTTGCATCTTTGGATAAATGTTTGATAACATAGTAGCTGCCATGTGTCTGGTGTCTCGAAACTGAAAGTTTTTAATTTTAGATCGTAACATTGTTTTCTTCCATGCTTCTTCAAATGATTTTATAGTAATAGGGATTAGACGACTGGACTTTAAAAATTGCCTTTCTTGATATGCTTGTATGTCTTTTAATATAGAGTGTGCTTTTGGAGTTAAAGGAATGAGCCTTTCTTTTCTAGTTTTGGATAATGTAGCTGGAATACAGATCCAGCCATCTGGCAGGTTTACGTTGCTCCATGAGTTTTCAAGTAGCTCTCGACGTCGTGCTGCTGTTTCAAGTGCCAAGTCAAACATCCAGCGCATATATGGGCTCTTACAGTCATCAAGTTCTTTTCTTAGAGTAAGTAATTCGGCATCTGATAAAGCTCTATTCCTTTCGGCTGTTCCTGTAGGGACTTTTAGTTTTGATCCTTGAACAGGGTTGGTAAGCCCTTCATGTTTCCATGTAGTACGAATATGTTTAAATACATCGTGAAGCGTTGTTAGTTTTCTATTGATGGTTGTTGCTTTATTACCTTTATCTCGCCATTGATTTCGAATTCCAATGATATGTCCTGTTTTGATTCGATATATATCCATTTTGGCTAGAGGTGAGTTTAGAATAAGGTTTAATACAGATGTTTCATTATAGATAGTGGATGTTCCACCTTTTTTATGTGGTGTTATTTCTTTAAGATATAGTTTAATGAAATATTCCAGTGCGGTGTTGCCGAATTTTTGCTCATCTGATGCGAATTCATCCCAAGTATTATTATCCATTGCAACTTCAATATCACGAGCTGCTTTTTCAACGGCAGCTTTAGTGTTCTTGGTAATATTGAGTCGCTTGTAGCCTTTTTTGTTGATTTGGGCGATCCATCTGATGGAGCCATCTTGTAACCGTCTTTTTTGAATGCTTGCCATTGTTGCCTCCATTACTATGATTCGCGACGTTTTCAATATTATTTAGATTAGCTTCAACCTGTTCGCAGTACAACTATAGTACAACTATTTGAAATAATGTATTTATGGAAACGTGTAAATATTAAGTTATATAAACAAATATAGGCTCGTAGCTCAGGGGTAGAGCACCACCTTGACATGGTGGGGGTCGGCGGTTCGAAACCGCCCGAGCCTACCATTTTAGAAAACTTTAAAGGCCAGACTTATTCAGTCTGGCCTTTTTATATGGTATGCCTTTGTTAGCATGCGCGACCAGTTACTTGGAGGACTTCATAATGAATATTCAATTGCCTGATGGATCACAACGCACTTTGGCAGAAGGTGCAACGGCTTTCGATCTGGCGGCTAATATTGGCGAAGGTTTGGCGCGTGCTGTGATTGCAGCTAAGGTCAACGAGCACCTGTGTGATTTGACGCAAACTTTATCGGATGGTGATGATGTTTCGTTGATTACTGAAAAATCACCTGAAGGGCTCGAAGTGATTCGTCATTCAACCTCTCATTTGATGGCGATGGCGGTGCAGGAAGTATTCCCAAGTGCGCAGGTCACTATTGGCCCAGTTATTGAAGATGGTTTTTATTATGATTTTGCTTTTGAACGCGCTTTTACGCCTGAAGATTTGAAAGTGATTGAAAAGAAAATGAAAGAAATTGCTAGGCGCAAGCTTCCGGTTGTGCGTGAAGAGTGGGCGCGTGATGATGCGATTAAGCATTTTGAAGGCTTGGGCGAAAAGTATAAGGCTTTATTGATTGGACGTATTCCTGAAGGGGAAACAGTTAGCCTGTATAAGCAGGGGGAATGGTCAGACTTATGTCGTGGCCCCCATGTGCCGAACACCTCTAAGCTTAAGCATTTTAAATTAATGAAAGTTTCAGGTGCTTATTGGGAGGGTGATGCCAAGAATGAACAGCTGCACCGTATTTATGGCACAGCTTGGGCATCCAAAGAAGATTTAAAAGCATATCTTCATCGATTAGAAGAAGCAGAAAAGCGCGATCACCGTAAATTAGCCAAGAAACTCGACTTGTTCCATCTGCAGGATGAGGCACCGGGGATGATTTTCTGGCATCCAAAGGGTTGGGCTATTTGGCAGGTGGTAGAGAATGAAATTCGCAATGTCATGCAAAATAATGGTTACCAAGAAATTAAAACACCGATGGTAGTGGATCGTAAGCTGTGGGAAAAGTCAGGTCATTGGGAAAAGTTCCGTGACGATATGTTTACCACCAGCACTGAAAATCGCGATTATGCGATTAAACCGATGAACTGCCCTTGTCATGTGCAAGTGTATAATCAGGCATTACATTCGTACCGTGATTTACCACTACGCTTGGCTGAATTTGGCTCTTGTCATCGCAATGAGCCATCGGGAACCTTGCATGGCTTGATGCGTTTGCGGAATTTTGTACAGGATGATGCGCATATTTTTTGTACAGAAGATCAAATTCAAGGTGAAGTAAGCGACTTCATTGACTTGGTGTTTGAAACCTACAAGAAATTCGGCTTTGAAGAAGTGATTATCTTTTTGTCTGATCGGCCAGAGCAGAGAGTGGGCACGGATGAACAATGGGATAAGGGTGAAGCATCGTTGCATGAAGCGCTTAAAGCCAAAGGTCTGGCGTATGGACTGAATCCTGGCGAAGGTGCATTTTATGGCCCTAAAATTGAATTCTCGTTGAAGGATTGCTTGGGTCGTGTATGGCAATGTGGTACCATCCAAGTGGACTTTTCGATGCCAGGTCGCCTTGGCGCGGAGTACATTGCCGAAGATAATAGTAAAAAGACACCTGTGATGCTGCATCGCGCTATTTTGGGTTCATTGGAACGCTTTATTGGCATCTTGATTGAAGAATATGAAGGAAAGTTCCCATTGTGGTTGGCTCCGACTCAGGCAGTAGTGTGTAATATTTCCGAATCTCAGTCAGAATATGTGCAAGAAGTGACCGAAAAAATGAAGCAAGCAGGCTTGAGAGTAGAATCGGACTTGCGAAATGAAAAGGTCGGCTATAAAGTGCGCGCCCACACATTGAATCGTGTGCCTTACATTTTGGTCGTGGGTGACCGTGAACGAGATGAGCAAACAATTTCGGTTCGGACACGTAGTGGCGATAATTTAGGTGTCAAGACAGTGGATGCATGGATTGCAGAAATGCAGGATATGCAAAAAGAATATAAATAATACGTAGTACCAGTAGGGGGCTTTCATCGCGAAGAAAGAATTAGCAGTCAATCATGATATTGATGCGCCAGAAATGCGCGTTATCGGCCATGACGGCGAGCAAATCGGTGTTGTGAAACGTTTAGAAGCTATTGCCAGGGCAGAAGCAGTTGGTCTTGACCTCATTATGATGTCGCCCAATGCTAGACCGCCAGTTTGTAAGATTATGGACTATGGCAAATATAAGTATGATCAGAGCAAGAAGGCCAATGAGGCCAAGAAGAAGCAACATATCATTCAGGTTAAAGAAGTAAAAGTACGCGCGAGTACGGAACAGAATGATTTAGATGTAAAACTTCGCAATGTTCGAAAGTTTTTGGAAGCAGGAAATAAAGTAAAAGTTTCATTGCGTTTTCGTGGGCGTGAAATGGCTTATGTTGGACGTGGTAGAGAGCAATTGGAACATATTGCTGAAGAAGTAAAAGATTTGGGCAAACCTGATAAGATGCCCAATATGGAAGGGCGGCAGATGATTATGATCATCAATCCGCTAAAGAAATAGAGGTTGGTGATTTATGCCTAAGATGAAAACACACAGTGGTGCTGCAAAACGTTTCTCAAAGACAGGAAGCGGAAAGTGGAAACGCAACAAAGCGAATGCTCAGCATATTTTGACTAAGAAGTCACCGAAGCGTATTCGTGGATTCCGTGGTACAACGCTTGTTGCGCCATCAGATACAAAATCCTTGGGTCGTTTGATCCCAGGTTGTTAATTAGAGTTTTATTGGTTTAGGAGAGAAAAATGCCTCGCGTAAAATCAGGTGTTCAGGCGCATGCGCGCCATAAGAAAGTTATCAAGGCTGCCAAAGGTTATTATGGCCGTCGTAAAAGCTGTTTTCGTGTAGCAACACAGGCTGTCGATAAGGCTGGCCAGTATGCATACCGTGACCGCAAAAATAAGAAGCGTACATTCCGTGCGTTGTGGATTGTGCGTATCAACGCAGCAGCACACTTGCATGGTTTGAGCTATTCACGTTTTATGTATGGCTTATCACAAGCTGGTATTGAGCTGGATCGTAAAGTATTGGCGGATATTGCTGTTCGTGATGCTGATGCATTTGCAAAATTGGCTGAAACAGCGAAAGCAAATATTCAATAAATAGCTTTCCGACTTTGGTCGGTGTTATTATTTTATTCAATGGCAGAGCTATCATGGCTCTGCCATTTTTGTTTGTTCGGATGCATTTTTAGCCGCTATTGTAAGCGGCGTAACATAGAGGGTTGCTATGAGTGAGATTGATTCGTTAAAAGGTGAGTTGCAGGCGTTGCAGGAAAAGGCATTGGCGTCTTTTAAAGAAGCCAATGATTTGAATGCATTGCAAGCTTTACGCGTGGCTTATCTGGGTAAAAAGGGTGAGTTAACGGGTGTATTGAAAGGTGTGGGGAAATTACCACCAGAAGATCGCCCTGTGATTGGTCAATTTGTAAATGCGACTAAAACTGCATTGGCGGAAGCTTTGGATGCGGCAGAAGCAACGCTGGAAGTTAAAGAGAAGCAGCAGCGTATTGAAGCTGAGCGTATTGATATTACGCTTTCAGGGCGCACCTCTGGAGCGGGTGTTTTGCATCCGGTACAGCAGGGTTTGAATGAAATGACTGCGATATTTTCACAAATGGGTTTTGAGATTGCAGAAGGCCCTGAAATTGAGGATGAATTCCATAATTTTGATGCCCTCAATATCCCACAAGAGCATCCTGCTCGTGCCATGCATGATACGTTTTTCTTTGAGGCATCGGATGAACAGCAGGCAAAGCTTCTAAGAACACATACGTCACCTGTACAAATTCGTACAATGAAAAACTGTGTGGAATCGGGTAGTGAACCACCATTGGCTGTGGTTGCGCCAGGTCGCGTATACCGCTGTGATTATGATGTGACCCATTCTCCTATGTTTCACCAGGTGGAAGTCTTTAAAGTGGATAAAGATGTCTCTTTGGCGCATTTGAAAGGTGTGTTAAAACACTTTCTATCGGCTTACTTTGAAAAAGACATTGAGATTCGTTTGCGCCCGCATTACTTCCCATTTACAGAGCCTTCTGCGGAAGTGGATATTGCTTGTGTATTTTGTGCAGGTAAAGGTTGCCGTATTTGCAAAGGTAGTGGCTGGGTTGAAGTGCTTGGTAGTGGCATGATTCATCCCAATGTCTTGAAATCCGTAGGTATTGATGCTGATGTGTATTCGGGCTTTGCATTCGGTTTGGGTGTGGAGCGTTTGGTCATGTTAAAACATGGTATTCCTGATTTAAGATTGTTCTTTGAAAATGATATGCGTTTCTTGCGGAGGATGGGCTCATGAAAACACCTTTTTCTTGGCTAAAAGAACACGTATTTTTCACTCAAACGGTGCA
>JAUZQS010000143.1 GCA_030950875.1 Mariprofundaceae bacterium
TTTTTATGCCTTAAAAATACGTAACTATTCAGCTCACCACTTATTTTCCCGATAGCGGCGTTGAAAAATGCTCATTTACAGTAGTAAACTCGGCTTTGGCATCCTGCGTCGCTCTACCTCCTCCATCCATGGAGTCGTCCGCTTTTTCGCTTTGCCATCAGAAAAATAAGCGGCAATCTGAACGGTTACAGGCTATTTTTTGGATGCACTGAATGTTACAAAAATACAATCGAACACTATATTTTCATATAACGCCATTGCGCTAAAGCACTGGACTTTGCATACTTGCATTTCTTGACTACTCGGAGGTAAGCATGGCACAACGTGTATGTATCATTGGTGGAAGCGGTTTTGTCGGGCGGGCAATTGTTAGGCAAGCAATACGTGCAGGGCATCATGTCACTGTCGCTTGTCGGCACCCTGAGAAAGCGCGTTCGCTTATTGTCGAAGGTGTACGCCTAGTAAAAGCGGACTTAAGCGACGGGCGGGGCTTAGACGATGCCATTGCGGGTGCAGACTGTGTTATTAACCTAGTTGGCTTATTGTTTGAACGTGGTCGTTATAATTTTGATACCGTACATGTGCATGGTACCGAGCATGTGTTAGCGGCCTGTAAACGCCACGGTGTCACACAATACTTGCATATGAGTGCACTGGGAGCTGGTGCGATTCCCGCCAGTTCATACTCCCGTAGTAAAGGCGATGCAGAGGCCTATGTGCGCCAAAGTGGCATGGCATGGACATTGATTCGTCCTTCTATTATTTATGGTGCGGGCGACTCATTTTTTACCAAGTTTAAAGATATGTCAGCCATGCTACCTATACTCCCCGTCATCCAGCCTGAAACGCGCTTTCAACCTGTGTGGGTGGAAGATGTTGCGCGGGTATTTGTACAAAGCATTGGCAATCGCCACGTGCATGGGCAAACCTATGAATTAGCAGGCCCTAAAACATATAGTTTTATGGAATTAATGATATTGTTAATGGCGACATTACAACGTACACGGTTGTTATTACCAGTTCCAAATATAGCCGCCAAACTACTGGCGAGTATTTCACGCTTGTTACCAACCCCCTTATTAACGGCAGATCAATTGTTACTATTGCAGCATGACAATGTTACAACAGGGGAGGCTTTCCCTGCGCAATTTGGTCAACCAGAACATTTGGAATCTGTGCTGCCAAACTATATTACGGGCAACCAAATCGAGCGTTTGCAAGAGCAATTAGACCATTTCCGCACACGCTATCGCAAACATTAATGGCTATATTTCAAAGCCTAGACATAGCTATCACAAGCATTGTTGCGGCCTATTTATTGGGCGCAATTCCATTTGGCCTATTGTTTGCACGCTGGTTAACAGGTAAAGATCCCCGCCAGCATGGCAGTGGCAATACCGGCGCTACCAATGCACTGCGCACGAGTGGTAAAGCCGTAGGCATTCTGACACTGCTTGCTGATATTGGTAAAGGCTCGCTCGCCGTAGCTTTAGCCATCTATTTACAGGATGATATGACATTGGTTGCCGCCGTCGCTCTGGCAGTATTTGTAGGGCATATTTTTCCAATCTACTTGAAGTTTAAGGGTGGAAAAGGTGTGGCAACGATGTTTGGCGTGCTAATCCCATGGTTGCCGTGGGTTGCCATAGCAACATTTTTTGCATGGTTTTTACTATTCAAATTAACACGCTATGTATCACTGGCATCTGTGGTTGCAGCCATCATGCTACCACTCTTGGCTTGGTTGTTTGGTGCATTATCATGGTCTGCGAGCGATCCAAGCGCACTTTTCGCCTGCGTTATTTTGGGGGGGCTGGTCGTGGCTCGACATATCGGAAACATGCGCCGTATACTGGCCGGAGAAGAGCCTAAAACAGGGGCTTCTTAAACAGAAAAACCATTCTTTCTTACTGTCTAAAGTTGCGTAGCCGCCTCTAGCGTGCCATGCTTGCGTTAGCATGTAGCTTGCATCATGCATGTCTGTAATCGAAAGTATTTAATGAGGGTATTTAATATGTTGCATCGATTTTTTATAGCACTTATCGCCAGTTTCATGATGTTTTCGACATCACACTTGGCTCAAGCTGATAATCTTAGCTTGCCTGAAGGTGTCACCACAGCAGATGTAAAAGCCGATTTACCACAGCCTTATGTCGTCAAAAAAGGTGATACTCTTTGGGATATTGCTAATTACTTCTTTAAAGATCCATATAAATGGCTGAAAATATGGGAGAAAAATCTTTACATTACCAACCCAGATCTTATTTATCCAGGCAATGAAATTTGGTTTAACCCACAAAAACAAAGTGGCCTAAGCACCCTGCGTCCGCAACCTACCATTATCACCAAACCCGTTGAACGCCTAGAAAGCAAGGTGGATACCAGTCTTTTAATCACGGCTCTATCTAGGCAAGGCTTTGTAAGTCCAAAAGCCATTAACGGCGTTGGTTATTTGCTCGATTCTGAAGATGAGCGTATCAATTACGGCGCGAATGATCATGTGTATATCAAAATGCAACAGCCTGCCAACGAAGGTGATCTTTTTGATGTCTTCCGCAGTGGTGACATACTTCATGACCCTGATACGGGCAAAGCTATGGGCATCTTAGTGGAACATTTGGGGCAAGTTGAAATAACCTCTGAATCGAATGGTGTTTATCGCGGCGTTATCATCAAAGCTTTTGAGGAAATATCTCGTGGCGATCGCTTAAAACCCGCCATCCACATTAATCCACATATTCACCCAAATTACCCGAAAGGCGCACTGCAAGGTAAAATTTTATATATTCGTAATGATGCGGCTGAAGCGGGTCAAAATCAGGTCATTGCCATTAACCTTGGAATCAAGGCTGGGCTAAAAGCGGGAACCGCATTATCCATTCATCGTGCTGGTCGTACGGTTAAAGATCGTATTACAGGTCATGATGTACTCCTTCCAGAAGAAAAAATTGGTGAGTTATTGGTACTTGTCGCTCATCAAGATGCTTCATTGGCGCTGGTCACGCGTTCATCATCTTCAATCAATGTGGGCGATGTTATACGCAATAAAGCCGCCCGCTAAACAGGCTTAATTGCCTAATACTTTGGGCTGCCAACCCGTATGCTAGAACCGTCCAAGGCGGCCATTGCTGCATTGCGGTTATCATTGGTACGTGGTGTTGGGGTTTGTCTTGGTCGCCAGCTAGCCGAGGTATATGGGTCTTTTGAAGCTATTTGGAACAAAACACCCTCTGAGTGGGCACAAATTGAAGGCATTGGCCCAAAATTACTGGCTGCATTAACCCAATCGGATCGAAAGCAAACCCAAGATATTGCCCATCAATGTCAGCAAGCTGGGATACAATTGTTGTGCAGTGAAGATGCTGCTTATCCCGATATTTTAAAGGCAACCGATGATGCGCCGCTCATTTTATTTGCCCGTGGTGATACAAGCATATTATCTCATGCACAATGTCTCGCCATTGTTGGCGCACGCAAATCTAGCCAAGAAAGCAAGCTTATTGCCCGCCGCTGGAGCCATTATTTTTCCACCCATAAAACCTTGGTCATTAGTGGCATGGCTTATGGTATTGATGCTGCAGCCCATAGTGGGGCACTACTGGGTGATACGCCTACGGTGGCAGTATTGGGCTGTGGCCTTATGCGCTTACAACAACGGCAAGAGCAACAAGTCGCGGCCATTATTGAACATGGCGGCTGTGTATTAAGTGAATTCTTACCAGATCAGGCAGCACGCCCTGAAAACTTTCCGCAACGTAATCGCATTATTGCGGGTTTGGCACAATCTACCTTGGTCATTGAGGCAAACA
>JAUZQS010000144.1 GCA_030950875.1 Mariprofundaceae bacterium
TGATTTAAGCGTGTTGATAGAGTCCAGCTTGTCAGTTGATGTGTCATTCGCCCGTTTTAGTGATGCTGCTGATATTCTAACACCGTATGCCATTGCGTTTAGGTATCCTGGTGATGTGTTAGAACCCAGCGAGGAAGATGCACAAGAAGCACTGGAGCTGGCAAAAGAGTTTTTTAGCTTTGTTGATGATAAGTTATCGAAGCTTGAAGAGGACGTAGAGCATGAATAAAGACACTAAAATATATGTAGCGGATTGGCGCGGCATAGTAGGTTCGGCTATTGTAGGGCAACTGAAGCAGGAAGATGATATGGGTGTAAGGTTAGTGTTGATTTATGTCTAAAACTATAATGGTCACAGGAGGAGCTGGTTTTATCGGCTCAGCCGTTATACGACATTTAATTCAAAATACTGAGCATACTGTAGTTAATGTTGATAAATTGACGTATGCAGGAAACTTGGAGTCTTTGACTGATGTTGATAGTAGTTCGCGTTATCATTTTGAACAGGTGGATATTTGTGATGCGGTTGAAATAAATCGAGTCCTTAAGAGTTATCAGCCTGATATTATCATGCACTTGGCAGCAGAGTCACATGTGGATCGATCCATTGATGGGCCATCTGAATTTATTCAAACCAATATTGTGGGTACATACACCTTGCTTGAAGCGGCCAAAGTTTATTGGTCAACATTAGATGTAGTAAAAAAACAGCGGTTTCGTTTTCACCATGTTTCAACCGATGAAGTTTATGGTGATTTGCATGGCAGCAATGCTCTGTTTACAGAAGAAACATCGTATGACCCTAGTTCCCCCTATTCTGCCAGCAAAGCCAGTTCAGATCACTTGGTAAGAGCTTGGTATCGAACTTATGGGTTGCCAACCCTAGTGACAAACTGTTCCAATAATTATGGCCCATATCACTTTCCAGAAAAGCTTATTCCACTGATGATTTTAAATGCTTTAGAGGGCAAAACGCTACCAATCTATGGTGATGGAGCGCAGATTCGTGATTGGTTATATGTCGAGGATCATGCAAGAGCTTTGGTGCATGTAGCAACTCAGGGCGTGGTGGGTGAAACATATAATATTGGTGGGCATAATGAGAAAACCAACTTGGAAGTGGTGCATAGTATTTGTGCTCTTTTAGAAGAGTTGGCATCTGATCAGAAAAAAGGCGTCAATCAATACAGCGATTTGATTACTTTTGTAGAGGATCGCCCAGGTCATGATTTACGTTATGCCATTGATGCGAGTAAGATTGACAGTGATTTAGGCTGGGTCCCTGAAGAAACATTTGCAACGGGTATGCGGAAAACAGTGCAATGGTATTTGAGTCATGCATCGTGGTGGCAGCGTGTGCAAGATGGTTCTTATCAGGGTGAGCGTTTAGGGGTAGGTGAAGCATGAAAGGGATTATTTTAGCAGGCGGCTCTGGCACACGTTTGTATCCGTTGACCAAAGCTGTGAGTAAGCAGCTTATGCCAGTGGATGACAAATCGGCACGGATAGCCGATTTGGACGACTGCAGGTCGCCCTGTAGGGGTGGAGCGCAGGACGTGCGACATCACAAACCAATGATTTACGTAGGATTTTTACATAGTGTGAGGGCACAATGAAAGGGATTATTTTAGCAGGCGGCTCTGGAACACGTTTGTATCCGTTGACCAAAGCTGTGAGTAAGCAGCTTATGCCAGTGTATGATAAACCGATGATTTATTACCCCTTATCAACCTTGATGTTGGCTGGTATTCGAGATATTTTACTCATATCGACACCACAAGACTTGCCGATGTTTGAACATTTGCTAGGTGATGGTTCGCAATGGGGGATATCGATTTCGTATGCCCAGCAAGCAAGCCCCGATGGGTTGGCTCAGGCGTATCATATAGGCAAAGATTTTGTGAATGGTGATTCCTCGGCATTGATTCTAGGGGATAATATTTTTTATGGTGATGGCATGTCTGCACAACTGCGTCAGGCGGCAATGCAAAAGTCTGGTGCCAATGTTTTCGCGTATCGGGTGAATGATCCTGAGCGTTATGGTGTTGTTGAATTTGATGGGCAAGGAAGCGCTTTATCTATTGAGGAAAAGCCAGAACACCCAAAATCAAACTATGCTATTACAGGCTTGTATTTTTATGATAAGAAAGTGGTTGATATTGCCGCTGATCTTAAACCCTCGGCTAGAGGTGAGTTGGAAATTACCGATGTGAATCGAGTCTATTTGGAATTGGGCGAGCTTAATGTACAGCGTATGGGACGCGGTACAGCTTGGCTTGATACAGGAACGCATAATTCTCTACTTGAAGCAGCGCAATTTGTTGAGATTTTGGAGAAGCGGCAAGGCCTTAAAATAGCCTGCCCAGAAGAGATTTCTTGGCAGCAAGGTTATATTTCTGATGAGCAGTTGCTTCAATTAGCGACACCTTTAAAAAAGAGTGGTTATGGTCAGTATTTGTTGAATTTATTACCGGGTATAAAACATGAAAATTAATCAAACAAAATTATCAGGTCTGTTGCATATTGAGCCTAAAGTGTTTGCTGATAGCCGTGGTTTTTTTTTAGAAACTTATAATAAACAACGCTATATGGAGGCAGGCTTTCCTGATGTTGATTTTGTACAGGATAACCACTCGCGTTCATCAAAAGGAGTGTTGCGCGGGTTGCATTTTCAACGCAATCACCCGCAAGGGAAATTGGTGCAGGTTGCAACAGGTTCGGTGTTTGATGTTGCAGTTGATATTCGTGTGGGCTCACCAACGTTTGGTCAGTCGTATGGCTGTATTTTAAGTGAAGAGAACCACCATCAACTATGGATTCCATCAGGCTTTGCACATGGTTTTTGTGTGTTATCCGAAATAGCAGATTTTTGTTATAAATGTACCGACTATTATCACCCCGATGATGAAGCTGGTCTTTTATGGAGTGATGCGGTGCTGAGTATTGATTGGCCCCTAGAATCACCTTTACTCTCTGAAAAAGATAAAATGTACGCATGTTTATCCAATATCCCGAAAAAGTTATTACCGAGTTATCAATGAAAGTATTGATTACAGGCTGTAAGGGGCAAATAGGGCAAGAGCTGGTGTTATTGGCACAAGAATATGGCTGTGAGGCTGTCGGGCTTGACCGAGAAACTTTTGACATTACGAACCAATCGAATGTAGAAAAAATCATTCACCATTATCAGCCGAGTGCGGTGATTAATGCTGCTGCTTATACAGCTGTGGACAAAGCTGAAAGTGATGTGGATGCAGCTTATGCAGTCAATACGACAGGTGTTGCTTACTTAGCGCAAACATGTGCTGATGTGGATATCCCTTTGGTTCATATTTCAACTGACTACGTGTTTGATGGCACAAAGGTTGGTGGGTACCATGAAAATGATATACCGAATCCAGTAGGTATATATGGTAAGAGTAAACTTGCTGGTGAAGAAGCTGTGAGAAAGATTTGTGAGAAGTATTATATCTTGCGCACCAGCTGGGTTTTTTCTGGGTATGGTAATAATTTTGTTAAAACAATGCTTCGTTTGGGGGCTGAAAAAGAAGCGTTAAGTATTGTTGCTGACCAATATGGTAAACCGACCTCAGCACGAGAAATTGCCAGAGCTATTTTTGTAATGTTGAATAGCTCCAAAGAAGCATGGGGCACATACCATTTTGCACAGCCTGAAGCGGTAAGTTGGCATCAGTTTGCTGAAAGTATATTTGCCAAAGCAAGAGAGCAGGGAGCGAAGATTGATGTTTCGACGCTGCATGCGATTACAACAGCGGAGTACCCAACGGCAGCCAAACGTCCTTTAAATTCCAATCTTGATTGTACAAAGCTAGAGAAGACTTTCAATTTTAAGATCAAATCTTGGCTTGATTCCTTATCAAAAAACTTACTTGATTATTAGGCAAGTAAAGTTTTCGAGATATTCTGGGCAATGCTTGGTTGAATCGCATAAATATTGTTTGATTTACCATGTTCAATAAGTGAACATGAGCGCATTATGAGTGAAAATATTTCATTAACCTATAAAATATTCAAGTTGATTGACCATAACCCATCTATGAAGCAGCGTGAGTTTGCAGATACTTTGGGCTTAAGTTTGGGTAAGATGAATTATTGTCTTAAAGCCTTGGTTGAAAAAGGGTTTGTGAAAGCGGGTAATTTTAGAAATAGTGAAGATAGTCTTCTCATACCTATGGTTAACACCAGGGCAATCGCATTAAAAAATGTTTGTTTCATTATATTTGCAAGTATTTTTTACTACGTCTTGCCCGAATGCGTCTATCGGGCATCCATTGAACTGATAGATTCCCGATAAAAACCTCGGGAATGACAAGTATTTTTTAATACGCTTTAGAATCTGGTTAAAAACCTCTACATTTTAATGCGATTGCCCTGTCTAAACCCAAGATCCTGATTAACATGTGGCGCATGCCGCAAGGTGACTACATATTTTTCAAAAACGTCGTACAAACCAAATGATTACAACCTACATCCAACATCAATATCGGATCTTGGGCTAAAGTCTCCGTTTAACCGACATTAATGCGAAACTTCTTCCTCTTGTCTCTTTTTAACACGAATCATTTCACGATGGCGGCGAAATACATATTTTGCCAACGTATCTTCCTCTTCTTCACAGCGATAAATAAAGCGTACGCCAATAAATGGAAGACCATCGGGGGTTTTTCGCGACCAAGCAACTTCCCCTAATAGCTCTAATACGGTCGGCGGAAAAGCTGGCAGCATCATAGTCATAAAAATAGGGTCGCCTTGACGATAACGCTCATCACTCACAAAGCTTGCCCCAGTTGTACTAAAATTCACAGCTCGCTCTTTTAGGTTACTCCGGCTCGCGTCATTGAGCATATTCACGCCAATCAAATAATTCAACTTGGCATCCAATGCTTCCATCGCATTGGCCATATCCGTGTTTAACTTGCCACGTAGGTCATTGGAAAAAACATCACTGCCCACCATATCGCGTAACATTGAACTTTGACGAGAGCGAATACCTACATTATTTTTGCGCACTTCAAATTCTTCTGTTGATAACGGCGTATCATTCATGGGAATAATATCATCCACACGAAAATCTTGGCGGCGGTTATTAGCATCTTCAGACATGTAAGGCTCCTGAGCTTGATAAATGAGTCGCAGATAACGGCATTAAAATATCTTGTACTGTTAATACAGATTTGGCCTGCGTCTTAACAAGCCCACGTTCAATGACAGATAGTGCGACATCTACCACCTGTGAATCAAATTGTGTGCCAGAACTTTCTTTGAGTTGTTCCATGCAAAATGTAAGCGGTCTCGCCATACGATAAACGCGGTTTGTTGTCATCGCATCAATCGCATCTGCCACACAAACAATCCTTGCTTCAAAGGGGATATCTTCCCCGCCTAGACTATCAGGATAACCTCGACCATCAAAACGCTCATGATGATGTCTCACCATCAAACGCTCACGATGCAAGGTATCCATATTCTTTAAAATAGAATCTCCAATCGCAGGATGAGCCTTCATAATCGCAAACTCTTGATCGGTATAACGGCCTGGCTTGAGCAACACAGCATCCGTAATACCAACTTTACCAATATCATGCAACAGCCCACCCGTCCGAATAATTTGAATGGTTTTATCATCCAGACCCAATTCTTCCGCAAACAGCCTTGATAACTCGCCTACCCGTGCAGAATGATCTTTGGTATAACGATCCCTAGCTTCAAGCGAACGAACCAAAGCAATCAATGTTTCATTCATACTATCTGCCAAGGCAGCATGTACTGCTCGGTTATCAAGAAGCGTATCCAATTTTTTAGCTAGCAATCCCAACATGTGGCGTTCTTCGCTCTTCAACGGCTCAATGCTTTCCCGATCAGTCAAGCACAACACACCCATATGCACCCCTTGCAGGGATACTGGAATAGCTACATATTGTTCAACATTAACATTGGGCCAACAAGACTTTGATGCAGCGTCTCCAGGCATAACCTCAAGGTATTCTGTATTTGCATTCATCATCTCTTGAAAAGGTGTCGCCGACAAATCAACATTTGATACAATATCTTCATGCTTTGAAAAATGTTTGGAAACCATAATCATTTTCTTTCGTTCACGCTGAAATAACGCGAGGAAACCACCTTGAGCATGAACCATTTCCATGGCCAATCCAAGCGCAGCCTTACATACACCTGACACATCTTGATGGCGTGGCATTTCATCAAACATCCGATATATCAAGCCCAAACGCCGATCCATTTCAAACAACTCGGGCAATAATCGATCATTTTTATGCTCGCCAGGCTTTTTCACTACTGCAATATCAGCATTAGGAAGTAATGCGCTTTGCATACACGCTAATAAAACTTCTGAATCAAAAGGCTTGGATAAAATATGCTTAATATTTAATCTCTCAGCTTCTTTCAAACGATCCTGAGACAAAAATCCGCTCACCAAGATAATTGGCATCGTCATTTGTTTACTTTGCAACTCAGCAATCAAATCTAACGATATACCATCACCTAAACTTAAATCAGTCACCAAACCATCCCAGTGCTGACTATCCAGCAGGACGCGTGCTTCCGATAAGCTGCCCGCTTGCCCAACGTGAACTGGAACGTTTAAATCCCCTATAATTTCAGCAATGACCTCACGAACAGCAGGCTGATCTTCCAATACTAATACTTCTAGCACTATCTACCTCCTCTCCGTGCATAAGCACGCATAGCAACAACATCCGAGGGATTATTCACCATACCTTGCATTTGAAGAGGTATAAACACATCGCTTGTTGAATCCAATTCTGAGTCCCCACTTAGCGATTGAAAGCGGCGCAATAAGGCCTGGTAACGGGTTGCATTATTTAAACGTACACGAATTTCAGGCAATTGAAATGGCTTACTTACAAAGTCGTACGCGCCTTGCTCAACCGCATGCAAAGCATCTTCAATCCCTGAATAACCTGTCATTAAAACAACCAATGTAGTGATAGGGTCTTTATTGGCCGCAGCCAAAACCGTCAAACCATCGGCGCCAGGCATTACAATATCCGTCAAAACAATGTCAAAATGTTCTTGGTTGATTTTTTCCAAAGCGTCATCACCGCGATGGCATAAAGTAATATCATAGCCGTTTTCAGACAGATATTCCTCAAGAAGAGCTGCTAAAGCCTCATCATCTTCAGCAATGAGTAGCCGAGCTCCATTCATGGTTTCCCATTTCCAACATTAGCCGAACC
>JAUZQS010000145.1 GCA_030950875.1 Mariprofundaceae bacterium
CTGAAGCGCCACCATACATAAGCCTTGTTAACGCGGGGCTTTTTTTTATTTGCCGGAGTGGTGAAATTGGTAGACACGCTACCTTGAGGGGGTAGTGGGGCAACCCGTGCTGGTTCGAGTCCAGTCTCCGGTACCATTTGAAGGTTCAAAGAGAACCCATAAGAGCCTGTAAGCCTAGTGTTTGCAGGCTTTTTTTGTGCATATTTTTTAGAATAGTCTACAGTACAATAACCCTTTTCGCCTTGGCTCCTAAAAAAACAGAGGTCATCTGAACAGCTACAGCTAATTCGATGGTTGTTCTGAATAATTACGAAAATTTAACTTGAAGGAACCAGTTTACCACGTTTTATTTTGAAGATTTTAAAGGTTTTATTGCCTACGCCAAATTCATTGAAATAGACATGTCCGCTTTTATTGGGGAAGCCTTCTGTATCATGCATGGCTTGGATGGCACTATAACCATGCAACCCTAGGCGACTGCCAAGCAAGGTTGCTATACGGGTTGAATCATAAGCAATAACAAATAAGTTTTTAGGCTGACCTTGCCCCCATATTTCGCGGTACTTTTCTAGAAAATTAGATGTATCTTGATAGTTTGTATTATGCTGAATGAAACGAGCTGAAGATAAATTGCGACCTCGGTCATCAAGTAAATGCCCATCCATCCAGCGGCTACTACCGAGTATCGGAATATTACGAATGTCGACATAGGCTAATTGCCCAGCTAATTCAGAAACTTTCTTTCCACTTGTCGCGATATAAAGGCCATCGATTCCAACTGGCATATGCACTTCAAGATTTAGTTCGGGTGAGAATAATGCGAGGTCGGACAATAATTCTTCCAATAAAGCTTCATCGTCAGAGTTTTCACGAAGATCATTTAATATGTTGCGTTGGTCTAGAGTGTTGTCATGTAATGCAATGTTGCTGGTGATTTCACCACCCAAGCGGATAAACTCATTGGCGAAAGTTTCGGCTTCATTGACCTCGCTTTGCTTCGTTCCAGAAATGACTGCCATACGTTGCAGGCCTTGATTGATACTCTTCTGGGCCATAAAAACTGCTTGGGTGTTTTTGGCTACATTATGTATAAACAGTGCAGGAGAAGCTTTAGCAAGGTTATTTTGTTTGCTTAGGCTTATGATGGGTATATTTCTTTTTAGGTAAGGCAGTAATGCCTCAGTATGTTTGCTTAATAAGGGGCCGATTATCCAATCAACACTTTGTTTATTCAATTTTTGATAAGCAGCAATGGTTGCATCAACACCATCGCCAGTATCTTCGATATACAGATGAAGGTTACCTTGTTTTTGTTCGCTCATGGCCAAACGAATGCCATTTAAAGCTTCTTTACCGAAGTTGGCATAAGGGCCAGTAAGCGGCAATAGTATACCGATGTATATATCTTGCGTATCACCCGATGCCCAACGTTTAATTTTCTGTGTGAGTGGTAGGTAAGGGGCATTATCTGAAAGTATGTTTGATAGGGTTTGAAGATTTTCAATATTACCCGACATTAGCTGCAAGCGAGAGAAGTGAGAGTATAACATGGCATCTTGTTGTGGTGAAATCATGCCTGCTTGTTGTAATGAGAGTAGTTGTTGGAGTGAGAGATTGGATGCAGCAGCCCGCAACCATTCATCTTTATGTGCGGTATCAATATGTGCTGCTGCCAAGTACCAGTTGATGGCATATTCATGGCTAGCATTGGGTGATTCAGTACGCCCCAAAGCAAGAGCTTGTTGTGCTAGCTCACGGGTAAGGCGAGGGTGCCGTAAAGTTTGAGTTAACTCATCCAATATCATATTAGCCTGTTCTGTAGCAGATGAAAGCTCGGTGTTGATTTCAATATCTTGTGATTGCCACCATAAGGCTATCCAAAAATGCGCATAAGCAGCCAAAGCGTGGTTGGGTTCTTTTTGTAGCAGTAGTTTGGCTTCAGCGAGGGCATTGGGATAATGGTTTTTTAGAAGCAGTTCGATGCGGCGGAATGCAGCTTCCTCCTTCAGTGGGGTTGGAGACTCATTGGATAAGCGTTGCAACGCATCTAATACGATATCTAATCCACCTTTTTCATCTGTTAACTGTAGCAAATCAGAAATTTCTTGTGAGTTTTGTGGTGGAGCAAGCAATTGTATAGATGATGTTTCTTTTTGATGGGTGGATGGGATGCTTGAATGGATAGGCTGTTTGTTTGCACAAGCGCTTAATAGACTGGCAATAAGAAGAATGAAGATTGCAGAAGAGATGGGAGTTGGATAAAGTCGATTCATGGACTCGCAAGATAACTCGATACAGACATGTGGACAATTGTTCATCGTAGCTACGCCGATTGGGAATTTGGCTGATATGACATACCGTGCCATTGAAACATTAAAGAATGTAGACTGGATTGCTGCGGAAGACACGCGCGTAAGTGGCCGATTATTGGAATATTATGACATTAAAACGGCAATGTTTGCCTGTCATGATCATAATGAAGCCAAGGTTGCTGAGGTTATGTTGGAGCGTTTGCGTGCAGGGGAATCGGGAGCGCTTATTTCTGATGCGGGCACACCGCTTATCAATGATCCTGGTTACCGGTTGGTGCGAAAAATACGTAAGGCTGGTTTGAACGTGATTCCTATTCCCGGCGCTTGTAGTCCGATTGCGGCATTATGTGCATCAGGTTTGGCGACGGATCAATTTACTTATATGGGTTTTTTAGCGCGTAGTGGTCGGACTCGAAGCACACAATTACAAGCGATTGCTGATGCAACGCATACGTGTGTATTCCTTGAATCACCCAAGCGAATTTTGAAAACATTACAAAACATGGCGGATGTTGTGGGCACAAAGGAAATATGTGTTGGACGTGAACTAACCAAATTATATGAAGAGTTTGTGTCTGGAAGTGCCTCTGAAGTCATTGGGCATTTTAAGGAGCATACACCACGTGGTGAAATGGTGGTGATGGTTGGTATTTCACAAACACCTACAGAAATTACGGATGAGATGATTGTAGTAGAGGTCAAAAAGGGGGCTTATGATGCCTTATCACCCTCCGCCCGTGCTCGTGCGGTAGCGCAGAAGTTGGATGTAAAGCGTTCACGGGTTTATGCTGTGTTGATGGCAGCGTTGTGAGCACTAAAAAAGGCCGCAAGGCAGAAGGTGCAGCAGCAAACTATCTACAAAGACATGGCTATGCTATTTTAGACCGCAATGCGCGTGGTGGTCGAGGTGAGTTGGATATTGTTGCGCAAGCGGGTGATATTTTATCTTTTGTAGAAGTAAAAGCACACAAATGCCGTGATTCCAGCCTCGAATCCATGCATGTGGATAAATGTGAGCGTTTGAGATCGGCAGCTTTGGCATGGTTGGTTAAGCATCCTAAATATGCAGCATTGCAATGCCGTTTTGATTTAATCATTCTAACGCCAAGGCAAGGGCTTGCCTGTTGGCCAAAGCTTGAGCACTTGAAAGATATATTTAGATAAAGGGACTTATTGTTTTGATGCAAGATATAATTAGAAAAGCCATGTTGGATGGCGTTGAATTACGTCAACAATGTACTGAGCCATTATTGAAGCCTTTAACAGATACTGCTAATCTGATGGTGCAATGTTTGCAATCTGGGGGCAAGATTTTGGCTTGTGGTAATGGCGGTTCGGCAGCCGACGCGCAGCATTTTGTAGCGGAGCTGGTTAATCGTTTTGAGATAAATCGCAAGGCTTTGGCGGCAATTTCACTTACCAATGATGCCTCAGTAATGACCAGTATCGCCAATGATTTTGAGTTTAATGCAGTATTTTCACGGCAGATTGAAGCCTTGGGTTGTGATGGTGATGTGTTACTTGCGATTTCAACCAGTGGTGACTCACCTAACGTGTTGAAAGCGATTGATGAGGCGGTGCTTGCAAACATATCGAGTGTTGCGTTAACGGGGCGTGATGGTGGTAAGATGGGCTTGCATGATGGGGTAAGTGTACATATCAATATTCCGCATGCATCAACGGCGCGGGTGCAAGAGATGCACATTACATGCCTACATATATTATGTACCTTGATTGATGAACGGATGTTCGGAGGTTAGCAATGCGTAGTCCACGACTATTATCATTAAGTTCTTTGCGGACTGTTCCACTTTCAGAGCGTAAAAAAGATTGTGATAAACGTGATTTTGGTGCGCCATATCGCGGTGCTGCGAGAGATTTGTTTTATTTGCGAGGTTCAGGCGGAATTTTATTGCCTTTACTTTTTGTAGCTGTCTTGGATGTGTTGGGAGGTGACTTTGATGCAATCTGATGATGAGCATAATGATGAGTACCATTGGAATAAACGTCAAAATAAAAGAGACTGGGGCCTGTACCTATTGGTTGGATCGGTATGCCTGTTTTTGGGGTGGTTGTTGGGTGGAGCAGCATGAAAATGATGGAGGTTAGGATGTTAGTAAGGCTATGTATGTATGTATTATTGCTATTGAGTGCATTATTTAATACAGCTTGTGTGAGCGCAGTAATTTTGGGAGGAGCGGCCGCAACAACAGCTGCTTTTGATGAGCGGCCAGTGGGTCAACACTTTGATGATGTTAGCATTGCAACTGAGGTTGATGCCCGTTTGCTAGCTGAGAAAGATATGCCATCACGCTGGGTGAGTATTGAAGTGCTTGAAGGTACTGTGATATTGACTGGTTATTTGCCTAGCAGGTCACATATT
>JAUZQS010000146.1 GCA_030950875.1 Mariprofundaceae bacterium
AATCATAGTATCTCCAGCATCATGAATGGGGCGAGGCTATCACTTTTGCTTGCTGCCACCAACATTTAACCCGCATCAATCATCACGCCGATTCATGAACTATATGGGTTAAAGATGTTAAAATAGCCTCTATTAACCCTGGTTCACCTTCAAAATCTTGTTCCAGAACCCATAAAGGTTTGTGTTTAGGCCAAATAGGCAAAAGTTTTACAGCATCTTTGCTGGTAACCGCAATGTCGGTGCGCTGTTGCCAAATATCGCGCATGTCATGTTTTGTAAAAGGGTGATGGTCGGGAAAGAAATACGAGGCTTCAACGTGAATGCCGAGGTTTTGCAAGCTTTGTTTAAAACGTTGTGGGCGAGCAATCGCACTGACGACAATGACCGATTTGGGCGTTATTTCTTCGCATTGATTCCAATCGTTTAAAATTTGGGTGTTGAGATGCCAGTGCCACTCTTTTTTATCAGTGAGTGGTTTATTCGAATCAATGCCAGTGCGGATAATAATGTCAGCGCGATTTAGGGATCCTTTGGACTCTCTTAAGGGGCCTGCCGGCAACATATGACCATTGCCAAACCCTTCATTAGGAATCAATATGATATCACACTGGCGTTGTAGTTGACGGTACTGAAAGCCATCATCCAGTAGAATGATGTCACCATATTGGGTTGCCATGCGACTTGCCGATACACGGTCTTTTCCTGAAATAACAGGGCACTGGCTCATGCGACGCAATAAAACAGCTTCATCACCCACATCTTTCGCAAGACTGTGCTGGTCAAGTAGTTGAGGTTCAGCATGGCTTCCGCCATCACCACGGCATAAAATAACAGGCTTAAAATGATGTTTTTCTAATTGCTGTGCTAGCCAAATAGTAAAAGGGGTTTTACCGCTACCTCCAACGCTTATATTACCAATAGAAATAAGTGGTAAGGGTGCTTTGATAGCATGTTTTAAGCGTTGCTTCTGATCGTATTTACTACCTAGTTTATAGGCTTGACTAAGCCAGCGCAGGAGTAACGAAGGCTGCTTTTTGCGCCACCAAATCGACTCAATTGCTTGATAAAGCTTATGACTTAATCGCATGTGTTTGCCAGTAAAGGCTTAATAGCTTGGAGAATTTTTGGCAATACTTGTGACTTATCTTGCATAAATAAGGCTGCTTGCCCGTTTAGTTGGCGTAGCTCATGGGGGTGCTGAAGTAATCGGGCAATGGCTGCTTCAAGCTCTTGGTCAGAGTTGTTAACAATGGCTGCCCCAGCTGTTCGCATATCATTCATAATATCACGAAAGTTCTGAATATAAGGCCCTGTCACCACACCGCGACCACAAATGGCCGCCTCAATAGGGTTGTGACCACCAATATCGGCTAAACTTCCCGCAATAACGGCTATATCAGCAATGCTGTAGAGTGATTGCAGGATACCCATACCATCAATTAAAATAATTTGGGCATTTTTATTTATTTGCGCATCGCTCCAGCGGGAATATTGTAATCCTTGATTGCCAATAAGCTCGGCAACATGATTAAAGCGCTCAGGGTGACGAGGAACAATGATGGTTAATAAGTCAGGCTGTAAACAATGCCACTGTGGAATCATAGAGAGAAGTCGTTTTTCTTCATCATCGTGGGTGCTGGCGAGTAAGAGGATTGGACGTTTCAGCGTTGAATCGAGTTTTTCTCGCAAAACATTACTATCAATATTGGGCGCTTGAATTGCATATTTCAAGTTACCAACAACCTGAATTTTATTGCAAGAAACACCCATGGCAATCAGGCGCTCTGCATCCAAGGAGCTTTGTGGTAAAAACATATTGACGGGCGCAAGCCAGCGTCTCCAGAAGTAACGGCTGGCATGATACTTGGGAAATGACCGGTCAGAAATACGTGTATTAATACCGATAATTGGGACGTTTTTGTTTTGACAGGCTTTGAGCATGCCAGGCCAAAACTCTGTTTCAGCGAGAAGGAGCAAGGCTGGTTTTAATGTATTTACAAAACGCTGCATGAATGTGGGTAAGTCCCATGGCAAATAGGAAATAGAGGCAATAGCACCCAGTTGGCGTTGGGCATGTTGCATGCCTGTACGGGTAATGACGGTTACATGCAGAGAATGCCCCAATGCATGCAGTTGTTGAGCCAGAGGGATAATTGATGCTACTTCACCAACAGAGCAAGCATGTATCCAAACACAGGCAGGTTTTGGTTTTGGCATATCCAATACGAAGTGTTGACGCCATTTGTTTGGAGGTTGGAGGGAAGGGGAGTGAGACTGCATACTGCCAATTTCAACAAAATATAGCTGTACCGTCTATCCCGCATTATTCACAAATGCTACCGCGCCCTTGTTTGTTCCTTTGTTTGCAACGAATTTCCCTTGCCTCAGGGCACCATCTTTGCGCAACAAGAGAGTACCCCCAGGGGGATTCATGAATAATAAGGGTTAAGTGGCTCAAGAGTATGTTTCTACTTTGCGTTGACAACTGGAAGAGACTGAGGCTTGCCAGTAGCGTAGAGATGGGTTTAAATCTGTCATTTGAATTATTTGATAGGGAGGAGTGTTCTTATGGTAATGGATGTGAAATGGTTGGAAGAAAAGGTTCTTTTGCGCAAGCTGGATAATACGGAGGTCGCTTTGATCAAAGAGCTGATTAAAGTAACTGAATATGCGCCAGGCGAGGCGATTATGGAGCAGGGTCAGTCAGGTGGTGTGCTGTATATGTTGCGTTCTGGCGTGGCTGATATTACTTGCAGTGCCAATGGCAACGACATGCGTGTTGCAACGGCGCGTGAGGCTTCGTTATTTGGTGAAATGTCCTTTTTAACGGGAGATGCAGCCAGTGCTTCGGTCACTGCGCAGAAAACATGCATGGTGTATAGCCTTACACGTTCTGCTTATTCTGAATTAATGCAAAAAAATCAAGATTTGGTGTTTGCATTGTTTACGCACCTTTTGGTGCATGCTGCAGGTGTGATTCGTCACATGAATGAAGAACACTTGGCGTTTCAGCAGTATATTATGGGGCGTGGAAAATAAGCGATAGGGTTCTTGTGGAAATTGTATTAATATTATTGGGTGCCTTGCTGGTAATCTATTTGGCAGCCGAGTTATTTACCAACGCGCTTGAATGTTTGGGTGAGCGCATGGGCGTGTCAGAAGGTGTGACGGGCTCGATTTTTGCAGCAGTTGGAACGGCTATGCCAGAAACGATTGTGCCGATGGTAGCGATTTTAGCAGGTGGTGCCTCGATTGCAGTGAATCATGCTGTGGGTATGGGGGCGATTTTAGGTGCACCCTTTATGCTTGCGACGTTGAGCTTATGTTTACTGGGCTTATTTGTAGGTTTAAAACGAGGTTGGGGGGTAGTGCTGACACCCGAGCCAACGGGCTTTAAACGTGATATTAAAGTTTTTCTAGGGGCTTATAGCTTGGTGATTGGCGTGGCTTTATTGCCTGTAGAGTGGCACTTGGGTCGGATTGGTGGTGCTTGTACGCTGTTTATGGTGTACTTTATGTATTTATTAAAAACCATTCAGGCAAGTAAAGGCTTGGTGGAAGAAGGTCACGGTACAGAAGCTGATAGTGATTTGTATTTCAAACGCTGGCTGGGAGATACGACACCGATTGCTGCGTTGCAATTAATTTTGGCATTGGCGATTTTAATTGCGGGAGCAAAACTGTTTGTGCATGGTGTTGAAATCGCTAGCACATTATTAGGGATGGCAGCGTTGGTATTATCACTGCTTATTGTGCCGATTGCGACAGAGCTGCCTGAAAAAATAAATTCTATTTTATGGATTCGTAAGGGGCGAGACACGCTGGCTTTTGGTAATATTACTGGGGCAATGGTATTTCAAGGTACAATTATTCCAGGCGTAGGCATGTTGTTGTTGCCATGGAGCTTTCAAAGTGGTTACGCTGTAATGGCGGTTCTTTTGGCATTGGCTGGCAGTGCTTGGTTGTATTTTTTACAAGCCAGTGGCCGTTTGAATGGTCGAATGCTGCTTTGTAATGGTTTTTTATATGCGACATTTATTGCTTATGTCATAGTGTAATATATTGGCAGCCTTTTTGCTGTGACTTCATTGAGAATTTATTGTAACTATTCAGCATGATGCCTTTGTTCTGTCATTCCGAGCGAAGTCGAGGGATCTTTCATCGACATTGCGTCAAAAGATGTCTCAACTACGTTCGACATGACACTTAAATGCATGTTTCAACGTAACTATTCAGCATGATGCCTTTGTTCTGTCATTCCGAGCGAAGTCGAGGGATCTTTCATCGACATTGCGTCAAAAGATGTCTCAACTACGTTCGACATGACACTTAAATGCATGTTTCAACAAACATGCTGAATAGT
>JAUZQS010000147.1 GCA_030950875.1 Mariprofundaceae bacterium
TAGTAGATGGATAATAATGCCGAAGGTCATTGGCAATATGTATGGAGTTCGGAACAATCATTTGCACTTGAGTTGCACAGAGTTCACGCTGTTCCAGCCATAGGTTCATCTTAATGCGTAATGAAATACGTTTCCAAAGCGGAAAATCACGAACTTTAGCAAATGGGGGGCCATGAAAAGTGCTGATGTGATGATCCTGTGTGCGTTCATGGCTATGAATAATCATTTCAGGCGTGCGGTGCTGTTTTAACCAGTGATGTACACGACGAGAAAAACGGATATGGGCAAGCCAACGTGGTTTGGGGCGAACTGTGCCCAATTCATGAATAGACACGTTTGATAAAGGCTCTGTGCATAGGTTTACTTCGCATAACACATGGACTTGGTGCCCCATGCTTACCAGTTCACGGCAAAGCTCCCAAACATAGCGTTCCATACCGCCAACAGGGCCAAATCGACGGCATATTTGCACAATAGTTAATTGATTGGATATAGTTTTTTGCTGTTGATGTTTTTTATCATCATGAGGGAGAGAGGCCTCTTGTTTACTATGGGAGGAAATCCCTTGGCGTGCGATGATTCGTTTTTCATGGATGCATGCGGCAAGTAAAGCATCGTTATTATCGAGGCTTGAGCGTGTGGCTTCAGCATGCCAAAGATGGAGAAGAGGTATGCCCCGAAGAGTTCTGCGTGTTATGCCCGTATGGAAAAGGCGACAGGCTATATCTGAGTCCTCTCTTCCCCAGCCTTTATAGGATTCATCAAAACCGTCTACTTGAAGTAAATCTTTACGCCAAAAAGCGAGGTGACAACCTCTAAGACCACGTAGTTTGGTTGTGCCTCCTGTGCAAAATATAGGTAAAATAAGCGGGGTTATGCGATTGATCTCACCCTTTATAACCCGCTTTATAAGTGTGGAAAGGGGCTCTTGTTGTATTGGCCAAGGCGCTGTTCTAAGATGATGGCTTAATTTTTCAGAAAGTAATAATCTTCCTCCTGTCACAAAGCTTCCTGGCCGTGCATTGGATCGATGTGCAGCAACCAAGCCAGGAAAGGGAATGCAGTCGCCATCAGTAATGATCAAGTAGGACGTTTTAGCTTGGTGAATAGCTCGGTTGCGAATAGCTGAGAGTCTAAAACCTAAATCTTCATGCCAAATATGCTGAATTGGGACGGGGAAGTTCGCAGACTTTTTTTTTATAAAAGCTGCAGTTTTAGAATCAGATCCATCATCTGCAATATATAGGATAAAGTTAAGATCAGTTTGATTTCGATATCCTTCAATAACAAGGCTAAGGTTATCGATACTATTGTATGTAGAAATGATGATGCCGATAGTTTCTTTCAAGCGGTTACTCATCAGCCATAGCCTTCCAAGCACTATGAATCATCATGGTTATATCTTGTTTGCTTACAGCCTGCCCTGTTGCTTTTCGCCATAAACGATCGTCAGCTAAAAGCTTAGGGGGGTCACCAAGGCGAGGTGGAAAACTTTCGGTTTCAATCTGAACGCCAGTGCAGGTCTCAACAGCTGCGATAACCTGACGGACAGAATAGCCGTTTCCACTGCCTAAATTAAAGTGATTCCATCCATTCCACGTGCTATTTAATAAGTTTTCTCCAGCAGTTTTATGAGCTTCAGCAAGGTCCTGTACATGAATGTAATCACGAATTGCCGTACCATCGGGAGTGTCATGTTCTGTTCCATAAAGAGAAAAAGTTTGTTGTTGATGGGCTGAATTCAGGAGGTTTGGAATTAAATGTGTTTCGGGCTCATGACGCTCATGAAGTACGGGGTTAGAGCCACATCCTGCGACATTAAAATAACGAAGTGCAACGGCATGAAGCCCCCACTCAATCGTTGCTACTTCAATCATACGCTCACTCATTGCTTTACTTTCACCATAAGGAGAAAGCGGGGCTAGTGGGTGATACTCTGGTATAGGGATGATCTGAGCCATGCCATAAACAGCGCATGACGATGAATAGACAAGGGACTTGCAGTTGGCACGCTTCATACCCTCTAAGATGTTTTGAGTCATCAGGGTGTTATAATGAAGGTAGCTCCAAGGCTTTATGGCAGATTCGCCAACCAATGACATTGCAGCGAAATGAAATATAATATCGGGTTTAGACTGGGTAATTGTATTGATAGTGGCTTTTTGATCACATAGGTCATGCTCGACTAAAGTTGCGTTGCTATTTATATTTTCACGAAACCCTGTGGAGAAGTTATCAATGACTGTGACTTGATAACCTGATTTTACCAATAAATGAACCATATGGCTACCAATATAGCCTCCTCCTCCAGTAACGAGCGCGTGTTTAACCATGTTATTTGATAATACTCATGCAATAAACGTGTAGGGAGTTTGCGATGAGGCGTTAGACAAAGATACTTGCACCTTATGCATGCGTAGATATGTATATTTGTAAATAATAGATGCCAATAAACAAGATAATCCCCGCTAACATAGCCAGAGCATTTTTTTGTTCACGGTGCTTGGCAACTAATGGCCATGAAAACTGACCTTGGGCAGGATAGTTTGTCCATTTAGGCCAGAACATTGGAACAACGGCAATCCACTTGGTGAATTCTTCACCAAAAATACCCGCAATAAACGCAGCTTCACTGCGCATGGTTGCACGATAAATAATGGTAAATGAAAGGATTCCAAAGAACGCTGCCCAAGGGTTAAACGCCATAACGCAAAAACCAACAAAAATCATAGCATTGAAAAAATACAAAGGATTTCTGGTGAAACGGTAAGGCCCTGCCGTGGCAAGCTTGGCATTTTTATCAATATAGCCAGATGACCATGTGCGACCCATTTCACCCAAGCAAACCATGATACCACCCAAAGCTAAAGAAAGAATGGTAGGTTTCGCTAAAATCAACAAAAGGATAAATGCAGGAGCAGTCGCCGATTTACGATTGGCAAGACACCATGTTTCAAGTTTTGTGTACGTATTGTTCACTTAGGCTCCTTATAATCGGTGAGAGTCCCAACGATATGGCCAATTTTTATTTTTGCGATCAATTTGATAGGGATATGCCTGCTATCATTGGTGACCCATATTTTCAGTTTGCCTTTGCTGGAGAAAATACCTGCTGTTTTAAGAACAGGTTCAAGGCTAATGCATTCAACATGTCCACCCCAAGGGGCGCGCAACAGCTTTGTTTTTTTACCAATATTCACAACGACATTATATATTTTGCGCGAATCAAACACTGGGATACTCAGTGTTTGCCCAACACGCAACGTTTGGCTGCGTACTCTAAAGAATGCGTCGATGACATTCAAATGTCCTGCAGGCACATCATAGCTATCGGTTTTTTTATTTTGTGTGTAAAGAACCTTATTGTGCTGCCAATCAAATACAGTGCTTTTTTTAGCATGGTAAGAGCGTTCATGTTGCTCCAGATCAAAGCGCGTGCTTTGCATCTTGCCATCCACACATATACCTTCTGATACAATGGTATCGCGAACTTTTTTGAATATATCAAGGAATTTATTGGTGCGAGCAGGGGTGTGAATCTTGTATTGTTTATCTGTGGAAGTGCTGACGGTCATGGTGGCAGAGCCAGCATTGATAAATTCCCAACCAACATTGAACGTGAGCTGCTCCCCCGCATAGGGCATGCATAGATGTCCTGCATAGGCCAAGGGGTTGAAGGCAAAGAGGCTTAGTAGAATGACAATAGCGACCCTCATCGGCGTACTTCCTGCCAAGCCTGATAGATATGTTGGACATTAAGTGATGGCATACAGATAAAATTATCGCAATGACGATTAAAACACGGCGAGCAATCTACTTGTGGTGTGATATGCCGATGCAAAGCTCCCAAAGCCCCCATGCGCCAAGGCGCAGTCGCACCCCATAATGTGATCGTGGGGCAATCACAGGCCGCAGCCAAATGGGTGACGCCAGTATCTTGTCCGAGATAGGCAGAGGCTTGTTGTAGCATGCCTGCAAGTGTTGTTAGAGGAAAACAATGAGCTGCGACAATGATATTTTTATACTGCTTGGCGATGCTTTCGGCGCGTTGTTTTTCTTCGTTGTTACCCCATAAAATAAGCAGAACTTGCTGTGCTTGCATATGGCTGGCTAATGCTTGCCATTGCGCATCGGGAAGGCGTTTGGTGCTATAACTTCCGCCAACATGAAGTATTGTAAAAGCTGTTTGAATACCCATGTCTTGCAAGGCTTGCTTGGCCTGCTGTTGCATATCCAGAGTTATTTGAATATGGGGAGCGCTGTATGCTTGCTCGTTGTTTGCAGTTTTATTTTGAGTCGCAAATGCCGATGCAATGATGTGTCGATAAAGTGGAACAACATGTTTTTCATTGGGGTGAAAATTAACCGGTCGAACAAACCAGCGATTGGGCCATTCAGGGCTTTGATGTTTATCAAAACCAAACACCTTACAGCCTGATTTGGCACTTGCCCATGCCATGATGCCTGATTTAATAAGTCCTTGCAGATCAAAAATAATATCGAAGTTTTCTTGGCGTAATGTTTGAATCATATGCCAAGCATGACGGATTTTAGACTCCCCTTTCAAGGCAACTTTATGCACCTTGACCTGTGGCGGAAATATGTCTGTCACAAATGCGAAACGCTGGTCAACCAGCCAATGAACTTCACTTATTTCAGGGCGTTTTAGGAGGTCATCCAGAGCCGGGAGTGCATGAATAATGTCGCCAAATGCCGATAGTTTTACAATCAGAACTTTCAATGTTTCAAGTGTCCCAAACAGGCATCTCTGACTATTTCAGGTAAGATATTCACCATGCAAGGATGGCCTGAAACAGAGCATTCACGCTTTAAGCACGGGCTGCATGGTGCGGGTTGATATAACAATGAAACATGGTCACCCGACGGCGCAGTGCGACTGGGATCTGTAGCACCAAAGATACCGACGGTTGGCCTGCCAAGGCCAGCGGATACATGCATCAAACCCGAATCATTACACAGTGTTAAACGACTAGACGCTACCAGTTGCAGAGCCTGGCGTAAGCTTGTTGTGCCTGATGCGTTCCATGATTTTCCGGTTGTTTTTTGTAGGCATTGCTTGCCAATATCACGTTCGGCTTGCGTACCTAAAATAACTGGCTGCCAGCCAGCTTCTGAAAGCCATTTTAGAATATAGGCATAGGATTGTGATGGGTAACGCTTGGCTCCGCCAAACTGTGCGCCAGGAGCAACACAAATGGCGCGTTTTGGATCAATACCATGCTCTTGAAGCAATGTAATACCCGCTTCCACATCAGTTTTAGAGGCAAGTAGCAAAACATGGCGTTGCTCTACTGGAATATGCGCTTGCTCGACCAAATCGAGAAAATAGTCGCGGTGATGTTCATGCTGCATGTTTAACTTGGGGCGGTAAGCATGGGTGAGAAGTAACGAGCGACACTCATGCTTGAAGCCATGGCGCTCTTGCGCACCAGAACGAAATGCTTGCCATGCAGCATGGAAGCTATTGCGAAACAAGAAGCTCTTTTGATGTGCTGCCAGTTCTGTTTGATATGTTGTTTTCCCTAAATTGAGAAAGGGCAGTAAGTCTTCCAACCATGGCCGGCCAACGACGTGAATCGTACTATCTGAATGATGCTGTATGATGGCGCGCATAGCAGGTTGCGCCATAATGACATCTCCCAGCCAGTTAGGTGGAAATATGCTAATAATCTGCATTATGGGTGCTTTAATGGCGTGCAAATATATAGCCACTCATCTTTCAGGCTGAATGCCTCTGTTGATGGTAAATGTTGGCTTGAATGAATGTTAAAGTGACGTTTTAAAGTGTTTTCCAAACCATGTTTTGTGTAGCAATACAGGCGATTTTTTAAAGTTCGTTGTGGAAAAAATTTAGCTGTAAAATAGTGTAGTTTCGCAAAGGCTGAAGGCCATAGCTCCACACTGATGATAAAGCTTCCATCGGGTTTGAGAAGACGCTCCGTTTCATGCAGAATTAATTCTGGGTTTTGTACATAGCTAAGCGTTTTCAAACATACAATGCAATCGTAAGATGCATCTGGCGCTTTGATATTTTCCGCCATCTCGGTGATAAAAGTTCCTTTGGGCAGGCTGCCAGGCCATGCGCGGCGGAAATCATCCAATAAAGGATCGAGAAAAGTCTTTTTTCCCAGCTTAATAAATTGGCAAACACATGCGGGGCCACAGCCTAATTCAAGGATTTGGCTGTCTTCTTGAAGGTTGGATATATGAGGTTCAATAAGCGGTATATAACGTTCTTTCAGTAGTTCTTTCAGAGAATTTAGATCTGCATTTTTCTGCCGAAGTTGGCTGCACAGGGCAAGCTCGGCCTTCAGCGCAACGCTCCAACGTTGTTTGCTGAATGCTTTATGGTGTGCCATAGGTAGCCTGTATCATCATGTGTGCAATTAGTTGCCAGCTAAGGATTTAGCCTCATCAATCAGCATCACAGGAATATCATCACGAATAGGATATTCTAATTGACATTTTTCGCATAATAGAGCGGTTTTGTCATTGTTATATTGTACGGCTTCTTTGCATTTTGGACAGGCAAGAATATCGAGTAAGGCTTGATCAATCATAGTATCTCCAGCATCATGAATGGGGCGAGGCTATCACTTTTGCTTGCTGCCACCAACATTTAACCCGCATCAATCATCACGCCGATTCATGAACTATATGGGTTAAAGATGTTAAAATAGCCTCTATTAACCCTG
>JAUZQS010000148.1 GCA_030950875.1 Mariprofundaceae bacterium
ATCAACAGTGATGAATCACTCAATCTGCAACAAGCTGCCGCTGAAGCGGTATGGGTTGGTTTGCGCCGTAAAAATGGCATTGATAATACATGGTTTTCAAAACGTTTTGATAAAAACATCATGGCATATTTTCAAGCTGAACTGAATCCGTGGCTACAAGACAACAAGCTTATTTGGCAAGGGCAACAACTACAACTGACGCAATCAGGCACGCCTCTCGCCGATGCCATTGCTGAATCTGTAATATAAACCAAGAAAAATTCACTTCTTACAACAATGCGTGGATTCAAATTGTAAGTGCTACGCCTATAGGGTAAAAACTTGGTAGCATAAATAGACTAAAAAGACTCGCCTTTTGCTCGATCTTCAAAACGGGTGTATTTTGCCAAAAATGTGAGGTTAACGGTGCCAATGGCGCCATTACGCTGTTTGGCGATAATAAGCTCTGCAAGACCCTCATTTTCTGGCTTCTTGTTGTACACTTCATCACGATACAAAAACATAATAATATCGGCATCTTGCTCAATCGCGCCTGATTCCCGCAAATCGGACATCATAGGGCGTTTGTCGGCTCTTCCTTCAACCGAACGGTTCAACTGTGACAATACAATCACAGGCACATCTAGCTCTTTCGCTAAACCTTTTAATGAGCGGGTAATCTCAGAAATCTCTTGATCTCGTCGGTCTGCACCAGCACGGCCAGACATAAGTTGTAAATAGTCAATCAACACCAAATCCAAGCGTTTCGCTTCACGTTTTAAGCGGCGGCATTTGGCGCGTATTTCTAAGACGGAAATAGACGGCGTATCATCAATAAATATCTCAGCTTCTGCTAACGAACCACTCGCAGTCGCTAATTTTCTCCAATCATCGGCAGAAAATCGCCCTGTCCGTAAGTTGCCCATATCTACGCGTGCTTCCACAGCCAACATACGCATCGCAATCTGCTCTGCACCCATTTCCAAGGAAAAAATCGCCGCAACCTGTGGCTCTTCTGAACGAATCGCGGCATTTTGTGCTAAATTCATGGAAAAAGATGTTTTACCCATCGAAGGCCGACCTGCAACAACGATTAAATCACCACGTTGCATCCCAGCAGTCAATTCATCAAGGTCTTTAAAGCCCGTTGCAACACCTGTAACAGCCTGCTGATTTTTATAACGCTCTTGCAACTCGTTATAGGCATCAGCCATAAGGCTGCCTATTTTACTAAAACTAGGGCGGGATTGATTAAAGGCTTCTGCAACATTCAAAATACGCGTTTCGGCCTGATCAAGATGATCGCCAATTTCACGTGCGGTATCTTCAAATACATCTTGCGACACCGAACCACATACGGAAAGCAATTGCCGTAATACAGCACGCTCACGAACAATCTGGGCGTAATAACGAACATTTGCAGCAGTCGGAACAGACGTAACAAGCTTACCCAAATATTCTTCGCCACCACAACTATCCAAATCATTATTGCTGGCCATTTGATCTTTAATAGTCAGGGCATCAACAGGTCGATGGCGGGCTACGAGATCTTCAATGCAGGAAAAAATCCTACGGTTTGCTTCAATATAGAAATGCTCAGAAAGCAGCATGCCTTCTAGGCGTTCATACGACTCAGGATCCAGCATGACACCACCCAATACAGCACATTCTGCATCTGATGAGTGGGGTGGAATCCTCTCACGCAAACCTGGTTCGGCGTGCGCGGTGTTATAATCCACGGGATGGATTACTCAAATATACTAAGCTACATGCAATTGCATTATACGCGCAGAGCCCTTTTAACACTGTGTACACCATCATTTTACAGCCTTAAAAGAGTCCAAGCGCGTATGCAGTCTCATATAAGTTTACAGACTTTCAGCTTCAACCTTGATCGCTAGGCTAGCCGTAACATCTGGATGCAAGCGAACACGGAAGGTATGTTCACCAACCGTCTTGATTTGATCATCCAATAAAATAAACCGGCGTGCAACTTCATACCCTGCATCAGTCATCAAACCAGCTAAATCATTACTGGTTACAGAGCCATATAGACTTTTGCCATCCGATGTTGCACGAATCACAGACAATTCAAGGTCAGCCAACTTCGTAGCTGTTGCTTGAGCTTTGCCCAATTCATCCTGATGCTTGGCTTCAAGCACCGTACGACGACGTTCAAAAACTTTACGGTTGCCATCATTGGCAACGATCGCCTTTTCTTGTGGTAACAAGAAGTTGCGGCCATAACCAGGCTTCACGCTTACTTCATCACCAACATTTCCTAGACCATCAACACGTTCCAATAGAATCAACTGCATCACTATCCTCCAAGTGTCGGATTCTTATTCCGACGATAATCAAACCAAATATCCAACAGGCCCAAGATAATGAATGGAATCACCATCATAAACCATATAAACAACAACACATACATCATTGCAATAATCATTTTCATGTCACGTGTTTTTAACCACACATGAGCTACCGCAATCCCCTGTACAGACAAAACTCCAGCCAGCATCAACGCTAGGCTAGCCGCTATATATTGCACAGAACCCACATCAATATTTGCCAAAATAAGGCTCAACATCAATGCATAACCTATCGGTTTACCAAAACGCACAGACAACAACGTTCCAGTATCACCTGTATAAAACCCATAACGCATCGCAACATTTCGTGCCAATAATACGTTAGACCACCACACAATCCACAAACTAAATGCCATAAAACCTGGCATAATCCCACTCAGCAAAACTTGTGTCTGCTGCAAAGCCTTGGCATCGAGCTGATTTGAACCCGCTTGCAATCCACCATTCTGTAGCACTTCAAACATCGGAGCTAACAACTGATCTACAAAACCCTGCAAACTCAGATCATGCGATTGGCTTCCCATAATCAATCCAAGCATTACCGCCGCAAACATTCCCAAAACCAGCTGAGTCGCACTACGACTTACACCGCCCATGAGCTTTAAACTGTTCGCTGCCAAAGCTGGTAAAACACAGTAAAACAATCCAACCATCAAGCCCAATAACACATCAAAACCGCTTAGCACCACGACAGAAAATGCCACCAAACCGCTGACTTGCAGGGTATAACGCATACCACCACCCATAAAAATCAGTGCAAACAATGCTGGTGTTAACATGTGCATCGCTACCGCAACAAAGCTAAGCAACAATGCCAATAATGGTATGGAACCAAACAGCCCAGGCAACCACTCCATCGAGCTCAACATAACCAAGGCCAGTGCTGTACATGCTACATGCTTCGTCAGTATAAAACTGACGATAGGCGATAACGAACGCGGTTCTTCCATCATAGCATCACCCTAACAGTCCACGGTTATTGAAGTTAAGACCTTTAACACAAACCAACTTAGTCGTGATGCAGTGGTGTGAACGACAACAGTGCCAATACACGCGCACGTTTGATAGCGGTGGTTAAGCTACGCTGATGTTTTGCGCATGTACCCGTCACACGTGATGGTAAAATCTTGTAACGTTCAGTAATGAACTGACCCAACAATACAGGATCTTTATGGTCAATATTCATGCTCTTATCAGCACAGAACTTGCAAAACTTACGGCGACGCTGAAAGCGGCCAGCAGGGCGACGCGCTGGACGACGATCACCACTAGCTGGACGACCAGAAGCGGGGCGACGATCACCAGTAGCAGCTGGACGTGCTGGGCGTTCAGTTGTTGAACCAGTAGCTGCTGGGCGTGCTGGACGCTCAGTTGTTGAACCAGTAGCTGCTGGAGCTGCAGTTTTCGTTTCAGTTGTTTTTACTTCTTCACTCATCTTCATCTCTCCTGAGATTTCAATTTTTCGGGCTACAAACATCCACCCATATTTCAACCTGACCCCATCGTTTCTCGCCGTCACGGCTATAATAACGACGGCGAAGCGTACCTTCGACAGTAATGTCCTGACCTTGGTATTTCACCAACTGTTCAGCCAGTCCCCCTATAGCTCGCAACGGCATAGGCTGTTCATCGACAATATTGGCACGCGGCGCCCCCAAGTGGGGTCGATGAATCACCAACGAAGCAACCACGGCCAGACTTCCATCTGGGGTCCAACGCTGATGAATATCATCAATTCGGCCTTGCAACCGAACCAAATGATCGTGCTTAGGCAGACGTTTCCTCACTGCTTGCAGCAGCCTTAGTCTTTTCTTCGGCTTTCACTTCAGCTTTAGTTTCTACTGGTTCTTCGGCTTTCACTTCAGCTTTAGTTTCTGCTGGTTCTTCGGCTTTCTCTTCAGCTTTAGTTTCTGCTGGTTCTTCAGTTTTGCTTTCTGCTGGTTCTTCAGTTTTAGTTTCTGCTGCAGCGTCATCCGTTGCTGGAGCTTCTTCAGCAGGCGCAGACTTGCGACGCATCAATGGTGATGGCGCATCTGAAAGTTCAGTTAAACGGGTAGTTAAGAAGCGTATAACACGTTCTTCAAGGCGAATAGCACTTTCCAAAGCTTGGATCGCGGTTGGCTCACCATCAGTGACCAATAATACATAATGTCCACGTTTGCGTTTGGCAATGCTGTATGCCAATGGACGTGAACCCCAATATTCGCGTTTCACAATACGGCCAGCGGCCTTCTCAACACGTTCGACCAAAGCATCGGTCAATTCTTCAGTGTTTTCCTGTGATACATCAGGATTCACGATAAAAATAGTTTCGTAATACACGGCGCCCTCTCGGTGTACCTTTAAGTACGCCCCGGATATTTGCGCATCCAGAGCAAGGTATGTCTTTATAATTCCCTGCATAGCTGCAGAGAGCGCGGCACTATAAGAGCCACGTTACAGCTTGTCAAAAGAAACTAACCTAAGGTTCAAAACAGTCAGTCCTTAACGTTAGATTTCATAACTCTTTGGCAACTGCAATTGTCGCTTCAGACTTATTCAAGGTATAAAAATGTAGCCCTGCAACATCATTGGCTAACAATGCTTGACACTGTTTCGTTGCCAATTCAATACCCAAAGATTTCACCGCATTCAAGTCTGTTTGAATCGGTTGCATCTTCTCATGCACCCATGCAGGGATCGAAGCCCCACACATGGCAGAAAAACGTACAATCTGCTCATAATTTAAAATCGGCATCATGCCAGGAATCAAAGGCATGGTAACACCCGCTTTTAATGCATCATCGCGAAACCGAAAAAACAACTCATTATCAAAGAAGTATTGGGTCACAGCACATGTTGCGCCATTATCCTGCTTCATTTTCAAGTACCGAATATCATCGGCAACGCCACCTTTCGATTCAGGGTGACCCTCTGGATAGGTCGCACAGGCGATAGAAAAGTCGCCACGGCCATTCACAAAATCAATCAAGTCCGTCGCGTATGAAAAACCACCAGCAACGGCTTGAAAGTTATCTTGCCCCTCTGGCGCATCACCTCGCAAAGCCAAAATATTATCAATCCCTGCCGCTGTATATTCATCTAACAACTCACCCAACTGCTCCGATGTTGAGCCT
>JAUZQS010000149.1 GCA_030950875.1 Mariprofundaceae bacterium
TCGGCTGTTATGGAAAAGGATAGCGCGCTAAGGGGTCAGGTCTCACAATCCACGCATTCATTGATGATCTCTTTTTTTACAGCTCTGCTTACTGTCATGTAGTGAACGTCGAAATACGCTCCAATTTCACGCCAATATACAGCTCTTTCAAACCGGCCAAGTGTGTGTCGCTAACCGGACACCGTAATTGTCGCTCAATACTGGCGTTCCTTCATATTCAGAGTTATTAATTTCCTACCCACTATGAATTCAAAAGAGCCGATTCATTGAACAATATTCATCAATGCCCCATAGCTATCAACCACATCATATTTCACTTGATCAGAGGATATTTCTGCAAAAAACTTTTGAGCGCACTCTGTCTTCACGATTTCGATTTTCTTTAAGTCCATTGAAGACATTGACCCTTTAGTTTCAGCAATGAAATAAATGTGTTTCACAGAACCTTTTTTGAATGCTATTGCCCAATCTGGATTATAGTGGCCAACTGGTGTTGGGATGAAGAAGGCAGTAGGTAATTTAGCATATACTACAACTTCAGTTGCTGTATCCAGCTTATTTACAAAAGCGCGTTCTGTTTTTGAGTCCGTAAACACATAATCATATATATGATTATGTACCTTTATTGCTTTTTCAAAGCTTCCCTTAGGTTTTTCTTTTGTGAAAATATCACTGTTGTGCTGCTCACTAATTGTATCGTAAGTCAGATGCTCTACAACGGTAGTCGCTTTCTGCTCATTAATTAGCCTCGAAACGTGAAGCATAAAGTCTTCAGGGTTCACTTTATATTTGTAAAAAGTGTTTTCTTGGATTCCTGTTAAAATCTTAGTAATTGAGCTTCGTGTCAACTTTGTTTCAGACGCAAGCTTTCCAATTAAATCGTATTTAACGGCTGAACAAACGGACGATTCTTTTTTAATAGTTTCGTGTCCCGTATTCTTAAAACCATCATTATCCTTCATTTGATCATAAGAAATGTCAGTTTTTTGTTCGCCTTGTTCAACCAAGTAAGATAACGATTCAACCTTAAGTTTACTGTCTAATTCTCTGATACAATTTTTAATCAGTTCACCACTATCATAATGAACAGTATATACGGCTTTTCGGTTTATCTTATTCCATAGCGCCTGAAACTCTTTTTTATCAAAGTTCTTCTGATTAAGTGGGTTAATTTTAGCTTTACGGTCATCACCAATTTCTGGCATTTGTGCGGCACTAAACACACTATCAATAAGCAGGAACACCGGTTCACTATAAGCTACTAAATCATCAGGGAGAGCCTGAAGCGCCTTTTCACGCCTGGCTTCGTGATAGGCATCTGCAATTTTATCGTCATCATCAATATAATCATTTTTGAGCAAATACTTATATATCTGCCTCGCCATTTTACCATCAACAGTTTTTTTCCCTACATCAGTATTGAGTACCTTCCCTAAGAAGAAGTCCTCATCTGCCACACTTGGTCTATCCGTTAACGACTCACTAATATCTTTTTGTAAGCCCGATACAAATTCCTGATAACTTTCGCTGGCAACCACGGTCAACACATTGGTTTGATGCACAGTTGCAGGATCATCCATACGCTTACCATCTTTGTTGACACAAATACGCATACCACGCCCAACCTCTTGGCGGCGTGAAATCGTGTTATCACTATGTTTCAAGGTGCAAATCACAAACACATTCGGATTATCCCACCCTTCACGCAAGGCTGAATGGGAAAATATAAACCGTGTCGGCTCTTCAAACGAAAGCAGGCGTTTCTTATCTTTAAGAATTAAATCATAAGCATCCACATCGTCAGCATTACCCGCATTTTCTCCACGCGCTGTCACCTTGGGGTCAGTCAACCGCTTGGACTTCTTATCAATCGAGAAGTAGCCATTGTGCGTTTGATCTACATCAATGCCTTGCAGGTATTTCGTATATTCAGGTTGAAGCAATGTTCCCAGCTCTTTGATAGCCTCTTGATACTCTTCTTCAAAGATTTGGGCGTACTCACCTGCTTGCTCACCTTCATCACTGTATGACCGGTATTTTGCTACCTCATCAATGAAGAAGAGAGTCAAGACCTTAATGCCCTGCTCAAAAAGAACCTGCTCTTTTTCCAAGTGTGCTTTGATAGCTTCACGAATCTGTATGCGGCGCAATGTGGCTTCATCCACATTGCCTGTCGCTTCACCCGCTTGCAGTTCGTGACCATTGGCAAAACTGATCACATCACTTCTCGCATCAATATCAGACACCGTAAAACCTTTATACTGCTCAAGCTCACCAGATATATCATAAAGGTTATCGCCATTTTTTAGTTTGCGTAAAACACGCTTGATACCTATTTTGGTTTTCACTTCAATTTCCAATCGTGCAATCGGCGGCTTGCTTGCTGATATTTCAATGGATTGAAAGTATAAATAGGCATGGGTTCCGCTTAGCCCTTTCACTGAAATGCCACGCACCGATATTTTCTTCACCAGCTTTTGATTATAAGCATCCAATGCATCAAGGCGGTGAACCTTGTTGTGTACGCGTTTATGGGTTGCCGAATAATTCAAAATCATTAGCGGATTAAACTCTTCTAATGATTTAAAGCTTTTCGATTCCTTTTTAGCATCACCCGTAATCTTCTGTGGCTCATCAATAATCAGAATCGGACGATTGGATTTGATGACATCAATCGGACGGCGTGACTGAAAGCTATCCAACTCTTCGTAAATACGCCGTGCATCCTTGCCTCTGGCGGCAAAGGCTTGAACATTAATAATCATCACATTAATGCCTTCATCAGTCGAAAAACTTTCTATCTCATGCAGGGCTTTTGAACTGTAGATGAATGAACGAACTTGCTTACCATACTCTTCTAAAAAGTGTTCTCTCGTCAGCTCAATGGATTGATATATGCCTTCTCGAATAGCAATGCTTGGCACTACAATGATAAATTTGTTCCAGCCATATTTCTGCTGAAACTCAAACATCGTTTTGATATACACATAGGTTTTACCCGTGCCAGTTTCCATCTCAACATCAATGTTGATTGGGCAAACGGATGTTTTAACAAGCGTATCAGACACATTCAGATTTTGCTTGCGCTGAATCTCCTGGATATTCTCAAGTAACTGCTGGTGCGTTAATGAGAGATCACTATTCTTAAAACCATCAACTTTAAAATTCATCTCTTCTTGCTTAGTGGATTGTTTACCAGGGTCAATACGATAATCCATACTATCCGAGCTATACTTTTGCCCCTTAAAACAATCCACCACAGCATCCACCGCAGCGGTTTGGTAGGCTTGT
>JAUZQS010000015.1 GCA_030950875.1 Mariprofundaceae bacterium
CTCCTAATCAGCCCCATTGCTGACATTCTTCATTTATTTATTCGTTTTTATCTAAACTACACAAGGTCACATATAAGTTTTTCATTCACCTATGCGTCCTAATTCATTCTTATTTTTTCACCAAGCTATCAATGTTTTTCAAAGTCGTTAACAATCCTTCCAAATCTGCCAAAGCCACAGAGTTCGGACCATCCGATTTTGCATGATCAGGATCAGGATGCACTTCCATAAACACTGCAGCTACACCAATAGCAACAGCAGCCCGTGACAAGCCTGGGACATACTCACGATTCCCGCCTGTCGCACCACCTAAACCACCAGGTTGTTGCACCGAATGCGTAACATCATAGACCACTGGTGCACCCGTTTCAGCCATTACCATCAATGAGCGAAAATCCGATACCAAATTATTATAACCAAAGCTTGTGCCACGATCACACAACATAATATCAGCATTGCCTGTTGATTTCGCCTTTTCCAACACATGTGGCATGTCCCACGGTGCTAAAAATTGCCCTTTTTTTACATTCACAGGTTTTCCAGCTTTGGCAACTTCAGTGATAAAATCTGTCTGCCGGCATAAAAATGCGGGCGTCTGCAAAATGTCAGCCACTTCCGCCACTGGTTTTGCTTGTTCAGGTGTGTGTACATCAGTGATAATCGGCACACCGACTTCGTCTTTTACCCGTTGCAAGATGCGCAGACCTTCTTCTAGACCCGGACCACGAAAACCATCTACACTGGTACGGTTGGCTTTATCAAAGCTTGATTTAAACACCAAAGGTACACCTACACGCGCCGCAATATCACGAATCTGTTCTGCAACCTTTAGTGTGAAATCTTCACCTTCAATCACGCAAGGACCCGCAAATAAAACAAAAGGTAAATCATTACCGATTTTAAAATCTGATACTTGAACATGATGGTGAATAACTTGCATTATGCGCCCTCTGCCTGCTCTTTTGCAGCACCAACAAAGCCTTCAAACAACGGGTGCGGCGCATAAGGGCGAGATAAAAATTCAGGATGAAACTGACAACCTACAAACCACGGATGATCTTTCACTTCTATCATTTCAACCAATGAGTTATCTGGCAATGTACCCGAAACCACCAAACCAGCTTCTTCTAGCTGCTCACGATAGGTATTGTTAAACTCATAGCGATGACGGTGACGCTCACGAATTTCACCTTTAGCATAGGCCTTGCCTGCGTGCGTATCTGCCATCACTTTACATGGATACCCACCCAAACGCATGGTGCCACCCATGTCACTATCACTGGACCTCTGAACACGGCCGCCCTCTTGCTCCCACTCAGTCATCAAGGCAATGACGGGGTGTTCTGCACGCTCATCAAATTCACTACTGGTCGCAGCACTCAAACCTGCAACATGACGAGCAAATTCAACCACCGCTAACTGCATGCCCAAACAAATACCCAAGAAAGGAATATTATTCTCACGGGCATAACGAATCGCCAGAAGCTTGCCTTCCGTACCACGTTGACCAAAGCCACCAGGCACCAAAATGCCATCTATATTATCCAAAGCATTTAAACCATTATCTTCTAAGGTTCCTGCATCAATATAAACAATTTTAACAGACACTGCATGTGCTAAAGCACCATGCTGCAAGGCTTCATTGACCGACTTATAGGCATCTGGCAATTCAACATACTTGCCCACCATAGCAATACGAACTTCTTTTTCTGGAGAACGTATACGTTGGCAAATATCCTCCCACACAGAAAGATCTGGTGTCTCATCTTTCATGTTAAATTGTTTAAGAATCAGGCTACCCAGCCCACCTTCTCTCAAAGTCATCGGCACTGCATAAATTGTATCTACATCAGGAACATCAATCACAGCATGTCTTGGAACATTACAAAACAAGGCAATTTTATCTTTTTGCGAGGCTGGAATAGGACGCTCTGAACGGCATAATAATGCGTCGGCCTGAATGCCGATTTCACGAAGTTTTTGCACCGAATGCTGTGTAGGCTTGGTTTTAATTTCCCTTGCTGCTGCCACATATGGTACAAATGTCAGATGAATAAAAGCTGTGTTTTCAGCGCCTAAATCAAAACGCAATTGCCTAATTGCTTCAAGAAATGGTTGTGACTCAATATCACCGACTGTTCCACCTACCTCAACAATCGCGACATCCACATCATTTGAACGCAAAGACAACACCGCATCTTTAATCGCATTGGTAATATGTGGAATCACCTGCACCGTCGCACCCAAATAATCACCACGTCTTTCTCGACGAATCACCGATTCATAAATGCGACCTGTGGTAAAATTGGAGCGTTTGGACATCACAGCATGTGAAAAACGCTCATAATGACCAAGATCAAGATCGGTTTCTGCACCATCATCGGTCACAAAAACTTCACCATGCTGATAAGGGCTCATTGTACCCGGATCAACATTAATATAAGGGTCGAGCTTTTGCATGGTCACCGTAAGGCCACGTGCTTCAAACAAGGCGGCAAGTGAGGCCGCGGCGATGCCTTTACCCAATGAAGAAACGACCCCGCCAGTGACAAAAACGAATCGTGTGTTTGTGTTAGTTTTATTATTCATAGACGGGCGCGGAACATAGCAGAAGCCATGCTGTCATGCTACTTAATTTCATGTCAAGAAAGCCACTTGCGCGCATTTTGAAACATCCGCAGCCAAGCCCCCTCTTCCAAGCCCTTTTCAGGGTAATATGAAAACTGAGAATTACGAAATAATCGCTCTGGATGGGGCATCATAATATTAAA
>JAUZQS010000150.1 GCA_030950875.1 Mariprofundaceae bacterium
GCACAAATCACTGAATACTCTTCTCACGGGCGCGTTTTTAGGGTAAAAGTCCAACCATCAGGTGGATTTCCTGCTTATTATTTAGAAGATGAAAATGGTGATGGCACACTGAACAGACGTTTCCCTGGTGGCTATAAGCATATCAGTCCACCCATGTGGATTATCAAACAGTTCTAGCCTTGAAACTGGCCGAACTCACTCTGATTACACATGGCAACAGCCAACCCAGTAGCGATTTATTGCAAATCTTAGATGCCGCGCTTGCAGGCGGCGTAAAACAAATTGTCATTCGTGAAAAACATATGGATTCGGCACGGTTATTGGCATTTGCATCGCGCCTGCGCAATCTCACAAACCAGTATCACGCCAAACTCATCATTCATAGCCAAGCCGATATTGCCAAAGCCGTGAATGCCGATGGCGTACACCTTGCCAGTTCCGATATCGGCGAAATACCAGCCATGCGCAATTGGCTCAATACACCAAAGATGAGCCTATCTACATCCTGTCATAATTTAGAAGAGCTACAAAAATCACATCAATATGGTGCGGATTTTGCCATGCTCTCGCCCGTATTCCCCACTCAAAGTCATCTCGGCGCACCAGCATTGGGCATTGATACATTCAAACAAATTGCCAAAGGCTCACCCTTACCCATCATCGCTTTGGGCGGCATTGATAGCGGTAATCGCTCACAACTTACAGGTTTTTCTATTGCCACCATTCGAGCTATTCTTGATGCCCAAGACCCCAAACAAGCAAGCCAAGCATTGCTGTCTGCGTAAAAGCCTTTAAGCTATCAACATGCCTTCTTCACCGCCATTACACCAAACCGTTGCCATCTTGGTTATTGGCAATGAAGTGTTATCGGGTCGTACCCGTGAAGCCAATGCATATTTGGCTGCACAAAAGATGTTTGAACGTGGTTGCAAGCTAAGTGAAATTGCCATTGTTCCAGATATAAAAAGCGATATTATCAATAGCCTCAATCGCTTGCGCCATCACTATGATGCAGTGATTACATCAGGCGGCATTGGCCCTACCCACGACGATATTACCATGGATGCCATCGCCGAAAGCTTTGGCATTCCGCTACTGGAACACCAAGCCACTATGGACAAACTCTTGGAGCGTTTCGGCAAGGATGTAAACCCAGGCCGACGGCGCATGGCACGTTTACCTGAAAATGCAGAACCTATTATTTGTGAAAGCTCCTTCATGCCTGGCGCTCATATTGGTAATGTTTATGTGCTTGCAGGCGTTCCTGAAATTTTCGCATCACAATTAGAAACATTTCTTGATGCTTTTGGCGGCACGCCCTATATCCGCCATGAAATTGATGTGAATATCCCTGAAAGCCTATTTGCCAAGGACTTACAAGATATTCAGACTCAATTTTCTGATGTTGAAATTGGCTCATATCCAAAACTCTGTGGCAAGAACGCTTGCGGCAAGATTTGTCTATCTGCGCAAGATGAAGCACGCCTTTATCAGGCCAAAGAAGTCGTTAATCAAATGCTTAGCGGTATGTCCTCCGCATAACCACCTAAAATCTCGTTTTTTAAGCTGTTTACATTGCACTTTTCGTATAAATGTCTATTATGGAAGTCGATTTATTTTGGCAAAGTTGATTCACATGCTTTTTTAGAACCCCATCTGCAAAGGAACTACTGCCCATGAAAGCCCTGTTTCGATTCATCATCTTAGCTCTCATCGCAACGATGTTCTCAGCATGCTCCAGTGATGAGCCGAAGCCATTGCTAAAGGTCGGGCTTAATCAATGGGTCGGTTATCAGCCCATGTTGTTAGCACGTAGCCTTGGGTTTTATGATAAAAAACAAATTAAACTGGCTGAATTACCATCTACAACAGACGCAATTCATTTGCTTCAAGCTGGCGAGTTGGATGCCGCCGCACTTACTTTGGATGAAGCATTACTGGTGATTGATCATGGCACAGCACTTACAGTCGTGCTTGTATTTGATAGTTCAGAAGGCGCTGATGTTTTGATAGCACGACCAAATATCAAACATTTACAAGCACTCAAAGGCAAACGAATCGGCGTTGAAAGCTCTGCCGTTGGTAACATGATGCTTCATTCTATATTGAAAAAGGCAAAACTTAACGAACAAGATGTTCATATTGTTTATTTAACGCTCGATGAGCATGTCTCAGCCTATAAAAATGGCGAGGTGGATGCTGTTATAACATTTGAACCATCAAGGACACATTTATTAAAAATGGGTGGCCATGAGCTATTTACAAGTCGCATGATTCCTAACCTTATCATTGATGTCTTGGCTGTTCGTACAGATCAACTGCAGAAGCAACATGCAAATATTCAAACATTGATTGATGGTTATTATAAGGCTCGCCATCAGATGGCAACAAAAACAGCGGATGCAATGCAGCGTATGGCTCCTAGTGTGGGCATGACGCCAACAGAATTGCAAGCCAGTTTTAAAGGTTTAAAGCTACCAAGTTTAGCAGAAAATAAGGCCCTCTTTTCTGGACAACCATCCCCGTTTGAGAAAAGCGCCCATATCATATTGAAAACACTTCAAGATACTGGCGAAATCGATCAACCGCTCAACCTCACACTTCTACAAAACAGTACATTCCTGAACGCGGTTCAACCATGAAATTTCTAAGGAA
>JAUZQS010000151.1 GCA_030950875.1 Mariprofundaceae bacterium
GGGTGTATGAGTGACAATCGCCGCTCATGAGTTTTGCAAGTGGCTCTTTATAAAATAAGTCGCTAACCTATCGCAATGTTCAATAAACAAACCCCTGTGCTTACATTCTGCTTCATTTTTACATTACTGATACTTAATGCCTGCTCAGAAGGTCTAAAAACGACATCATCTCTATCTACAAGTTTAGAAAAACAACTTGCTCCCCCAACTAATCAACTTAAGACTATCCAAGAAGACACAGCCCACGTATCACAGGCTATATTCTTACAAGGGCTTCTACCTCAAGATATTGCCCGCGCTCAGGCCTCAGCGAAGAAGCATATTCTTCCACATTGGCCACGCATCATGAAACGTTCGGCCTTTGTCCGCCAGCGTCTTATCAAGATATTAAAAAGTATGGATGCTCCACTTGCATTACAGTATATTCCTATTGTGGAATCAGGCTACCAACCTTATGCGCTGTCTCGCACAGGTGCGATGGGTTTATGGCAACTTATGCCAGGCACGGCGCAAAGCCTTGGCATTAAAAAAAATCCCTACCGTGATGGTCGCCGTGATGTCGAAGCGTCAACCCGTGCCGCCGTTACATATTTACAAACCCAACACAAACGTTTTGGCAACTGGCCACTGGCATTTGCTGCCTACAACATGGGGCCTTATGGTCTGGCAAAACGCTTGAAAAAAACGCCTTGGACATTAGATGATGGGCTAGAAAACATGCCTGTACCCCTAGAAACACGCAATTATGTCCGCCAAATCATTGGGCTAACAGCCCTATTCCACATGCAAACCATACGTTTTCCTGAGGCCATTAAAACGCAAGCAATCACTCTATCTGCACCTGTCGACCTTAAACAGCTCGCCAGCTCATCCAAGCTACCAGATTTGCTTTTATTCCAACTCAACCCAGGCTTACATTACAGTCAATATTTACAACACAATATTACCATTCATGCCCCTGAAGAAAACCTTCTCTCATTGCAAGAACAGCAAAATTTCCATCGCCCAAAATACATTAAAATAAAAGTGCGGTCAGGTGATTCATTGTGGAAATTGGCGCACCAACACCATACCAATATTGCTCACCTGCACAAACTCAACACTAAACTTCCACATACCCTAAAAATTGGTATGTTTATTACCGTGCCTGCTTATTCTTTTGCACGTGCCAGAGCCGCCAACAACCCCCTACTATCCCAAGGCCGTCGTATTCGTTACAAAGTGCACAAAGGCGATTCTCTATGGACCATCTCTCGACGCTTTGGCACATCCACACACGCCATTTCCCGTGCCAATCAGCTCTCTAAAAATGCAATCATTCGTCCTGGAGACAGATTATGGATTCTAGCCCGTATTTAATTCGTCTATGTTTTAGAGCCACTTGCAAAAGTCGTGAGCGGCAATCTGCTTCCCCACTCTGGCGTATTTGCAGGCTGAATTTTCGATGTATGGAACCACCATACCCCTCAACTCAGCCTACAAATTCACTCAAAGTGGGATTGCATCTTATCCACCCAGACTTTTGCAAGTGGCTCTTTATTATAACACTACTTGGATTACTCACTGCTTGCTCATCTGAACCGCCTACACAATCAAATATTTCAAACAACACCATCACCGATAACAGCCCTGCTTTTGGCGATCGACTCATCACAGCATCCATTGGCGATGCATCAACGCTGATTCCGATGATTGCGGGTGATAGTGCTAGCCATGAAATTGCAGGCTGGTTGTATCAACCACTTTTAAAGTTTGATAAAAATTTAAACATTTCAGGGCAACTGGCTCAATCATGGGACATCTCCAGTGACGGCCTCAGCATAACATTTCACCTTCGTCCAAATATCACCTGGAGTGATGGGAAGCCATTCACATCAGCCGATTGCGCTTTCACACTGGCATTAATTCAAGATGAGCATACCCAAAGCGCCTATAAATCTGATTATGCTAAAGTTACAGCTTTTGACACACCTGATAAACATACCTTTGTTGTACATTATGCTGAAGTGTATTCCCCTGCTCTTTCCACGTGGGCAGGCTTAGCCATTATGCCCAAACATGTCTTTGAAAATGAAGATATTATGGATACAGATTTAGCACGTCACCCCAAAGCCACACTTGGTGCATATGTGTTAAAAGATTGGCAGTCTCAGCAGTCAATTACACTTCAAGCTAACCCCAACTATTATGCTGGCAAAGTATGGATAGCCGAACGGATGACCCGCATTATCCCTGATTCAGCTACCCAGTTCTTAGAACTCACAGCTGGAAATATTGATGAGATGGCGCTTACACCTACGCAATATTCCCGTTTGTTTGAAAGAACCCCTGCATTAAAAAAACATTATGACCGCTATAAATACCTACAGTCCGTTTACACATATTTGGGTTTCAACCTAAAACGCCCACTCTTTCAAGACCAGCGCATACGTGAAGCTATTGCCTATGCCATTGATCGCCAGGAACTCATTGATGGCGTATTACTTGGGCATGGTGAAATCATTGCCTCACCTTACAAACCAGGCACAGTATGGGTCAATCAATCACTTAAACCCCGCCCTTTTGACCCGAATAAAGCAAAAAAACTACTTGCCAAGGCTGGTTGGGTTGATTCCGATACTGATGGTTATCTTGATAAGGATGGCAAAATACTTTCATTCACCATTATCACCAATAATGGTAACAAACAACGTGCAGATACAGCCACGATTATTCAACAGCGACTCAAACAAATCGGCATCAAAGTGAATGTTCGACTCATTGAGTGGTCAGCATTTATTGAAAACTTTATCAATAAACGTCAATTTGATGCTGTAATTCTCGGTTGGTCACTCACGCCTGAACCCGACCAGTACAATATCTGGCATTCATCGCAAACAGGGGAACGTCAGTTTAATTTCTTAAGCTACAACAATGCCAAAGTCGATGAAGCTCTAATTGAAGCCACACGCACCTTTGATCAGAAAAAACGCAAGCAATGGTACGACATCATGCAACAGGAAATCTACAGCGATGTTCCTATGGTGTTTTTATATGCCCCTTACTCACTTCCTGCAATACACAAACGTATTCAGGGCATCAAACCTGCTCCTGCTGGCATTGGTTATAACAGTGAGTTCTGGTATGTTCCTAAAGCGTTGCAAAAGTATCAAGTTACAAGCATGCAACCATAAAAGAAGACCTGTTTACAAAGTAATTTCAAAGCGTAACAACCCCGCCTTTACAGCAGGAGCTGCGGAATCTCCTCCTGGATTCTTAATCCATTGAAGTGATGGCTGTACAGCGAACCAAGGTGTTACCACCAGGCGGTAGGTTAATTCAACAGCTCTTTCTGAAACCTTCTGAGCATTCAAAGAGGCATGAAAATATGCACTCGCTACAGCAATACCCAAATCATCTTCAACACGCGAAGCCATCAAGCCATGCAAGTGTAAACCAGCACCGATATAGGTATAAATTTCATTGCGCGACTTGGGTGTATAGCCATATTGCAAGAAGCCACCAATCATGCCATGACCATCCAACTGCACCAATTCCTGATCAATCACAGCATAAAGACCATAATCGTTGCTAAATGTGTTCCCGTCGAATGTTTTATCTGCGGTATGTTGCCAATAACCCAGTTTATAAGTCCCTGAATCACTACTAAAGCCCGTTTCTGCAACCCACAACTTTCCTTCTGCCGACTTAAACGTACGCGTTCTTGAATCCCCATCATACATCGCTGCTTGCACATATGAATTTTCACTTGGATGGATGTGCACACGCACGCCCAAGGCTGCTTTTGGAAAAATAGAAGCAGGCACATTGCCCGTCAAATCAGGACCAATACCAAATGAGCTATTCAAAAACAGCGAACCGTATTCTGTTACATAAAATTCGGAGTTCATATCATGTAAACCTGCCAAAATTGAAAACATGCCATCCGCAAACTGCTGCTCATACCATGCTTCATACACAATCCATTGATTCGGAGCTTCAATATTTGTATAGCCTTGCAAATCGCCTGTATAATCGGTTGGATTACCGCCCGTATTGCCCAAACCATAAATAAAAAATGTCCCGCCAGACCACATCTCTGCCGCTTGCGTATCCAGCGTTAAGGTCAGGTCGGTATTGGTTTGATATACTGTCTTTTTCAAACCATTCGCGGTCACTGGATTGGCCGTAAAATTCTTGGCGAATTCCCCTGTATAAATAGCCTCCAAAGTAACACCATGATCACTCATTTTTTCACGTTGCCCACCCCAAGTACCGCTAATACCAGGCCAATTCATCAAACCATCTTCATGGCCATGTACCACAGCCTCACGCTCTGAACTACTGGATTTACCTAGAAAATAATCATCTGCTTGCGCTGGCATAGCAACCAGCCCCGCCCATATCGCTAAGCTTGTAGCTATATGCTTCTTCATACAGACTCCCCTATTTTTTCACCCTTAAAAAAAATCCCAATACCACACAAAAAAGTCGCACATGATATGTGCGACTTTTAAAAAATCCATCAACAAAATTCAGTCAGTTGTTAACATTGGCATAAAAAGCATTCCCAGTTTCTTCATCTTCATAAATCATTAGCCATACATCAACACCTTGCGATGTGTCTGGTAAATCAATAGATGGAATAATGACCTTAATTTTTTGGTGCTTACCACCATTACTCATGAAAATAGCACACAAGCCACCTATAGCATAAGATGTATTATCTGCTGTACTTTCATCAGTAAAACTAAAGCTACAATTCACACCATTGTCATTAAAACCACCGCCAGTTGCTTCACTCAAAACATCAACATTTAAGGTAATTACATCGTTCTGTTTTACCCCTGCCGTATGATTTAGAAAAACAATCTGTGAACCTTTTTCCATTGTGGCAATAAAATCACTAAACCGACCCAATACAATCGCTTCAAACTCATAATCGGCTACTGTTTTATGAAACATTGCAATATTCAAATATTTCGTGCCAGAAGCCTGAGCAGGCACAACAATCGCTATCGCAAAAATAGCCAATACACATAATTTTCCAATCACTTTAAGCATCAAGATAACCCCCCAATTCAAACCACCAAAAATAACCCTATCTCACAAAAAAAAGAAAGTCTCGAAAAAATAACCCTCTTCACAAAACCTCTAACCCGCATTATTTCAGCGTCGACGTGATAATTGCGCAGAAGCTTTGTTTGCAACGCGTTTCGAAAAGTGCGCCAGTATTTGCAAATAATGGGGGTTAATCAGCAAGTCTTATATTTGCTTTGAGTAGCCCCAACAAACCACCATCACTGCTAGGCTTAAAGCCTTGCAGACGTTTGGATGATACAGCCAGCACAGGTTCATACCACAGAGGAATATACACCTGTTCCTGCTGCATTTTCTCCTGCACTTTCGCATAAATCTGTTTGCGCTGTTTTATACTTTCACTTTCAGATGCTCTTTCCAACCATCTATCAACATCAGTATTGCTATACCGACCACGATTTGCACCTTTCGGAGGCCACATATCTGAGTGCAGAATCCAGCGATAAATATCAGGGTCCACAATACCCACCCATGACAATGAAAACACTTGGAAATCACCACGCTTGATACGCGCATAAAAGCCGCCCCACTCCAATGACTCAATGGATACTTGCACACCAATTTTTTGCCACATATCGGCAATAGCCGTGGCCAAACGCAGACGTGCAGGGTCGGTACTGGTACGATAGTTGAGTGTGAAACGAACACCATTTTTTGCGCGAGGAAAGCCTGCCTTATCTAACATTACTTCCGCTTTTTCTCTATTAAATTCGGTTTCAGGAAGCTTTGTCGCTGCCCAATGCTGGGGTGTTAACACGGTCTCTGCCAACACTGGCAAATCTAAAAACAAAGCTTTTTTCAAACGTTTGCGATCCACAGCCAATGCTAATGCTCGGCGTACACGTATATCTTTAAGAATAGCATCTTGGGTATTCATACCAATATATGAAAAGGTCGTTGATGCCCGAGTCTGAATCCTTAACTGTTTTTGTTTTTTCAAATAAGGCAATAACTCAGGGGGTAAATCATTCTGTGTAAAATCAATTTCACCACGCACTAGCTTCAAACAGCGTGTCACAGCATCCTTAACTCGAATAAAATGCAAGACTTCTATATTGGATGTAGACGAATGCTGCACGCGCAGTAAACGCAAGTCATTGCCGTGCCATGATTGTAGTTTAAAGGCTCCAGCTCCTATCATTTTACGTGCTTGCTGGGGTTTATTGGCCATATTTTCTGGCACAATCCCCAAAGACAGCCGTGTTAACAATGAACTGTCGGCTTTATTCAAGTTTAAGCGCAAGCGATAGGGTGATAAAACATCCACAGATTCAATCGAGGCAAAACTTGCCCGTAAGGGGCTGGATAAATCCTTATTAAGAACACCTCGCAAAGTTGCTGCGACATCCTTTGCCTGCAATCGTGAGCCATCATGAAAATAGACATCTTTTTTTAATTCAAATACCCATGTCAGAGCATCGGGGTGCTGCCATGAGCTAGCAATATCAGCTCGCGGTATAAAATCATCGCCCAAACGAATCAAACCACGATACATCAAAGCTTGAATTTTATACGAAGCTGCATCGGTAGAAAAACGCGGGTCAAGCGATATAGGAAGTTGCGCGACTCCAATCCTTAATTCACCTGGCTCAGCAACTTGTTGCTGACAAGCTGACAACATCACAAGTAAACATAGCAAACCCCATCGCAAAGCTTTTATCGCGTCCATAGGCTCATACTTTCCACATGTCCCGAATAAGGGAATAAATCCAAGGCTCGCAAAGCCTGCAAACAATAACCTTGTGCCTTCATCGCTTGTGCATCACGGCCACCCGAAACGACATCACAATGCACCAAGATAACTTTTTTTGGCAGTAAACGATTCATCAAGTTACAAATCTTTTTCGCGCCCTTGCGTGGCGGATCAACAAGCAATATATCTGCCCCGACAAATGGCGATACATCAAAATGACCAAATAAATCTGCCTGCTGATATATTGCGGGTATTTTCAAACGTTTAGCATTGGCATTGGCAACACGCACACTGCCATCATTCACTTCTGCCCCCAACACTTGCATACCCGAAGCTGCCAAAGGTAACGATAAATTCCCCGCTCCCGAAAATAAGTCCACCACATATTTCGCGCCCTCGCTCCATGCCAAAACTTGTTCAATCATAACGCGATTGCCATGCCCTTGCCCCTGTACAAAATCATCAGGCCCAATATAAACAGCTATATCTTCAGAACGTGTTGGGAGTTTGTCAGAGAATTGATGTACTGGCTTATTTAATGGTCTTAAACCCTGCTTATCACTACACCAATACTGCAGACTCATTCCTTGCCAGCTGATATCTGGCATCACCTCCATCATACACTTGCCTGTGTATTCCAAAACCACATGCATACCATCGGAGAGCTGCACGGCATATACTGATTCTGGCAGATCTATCGCACCACCTCTCAAGGCAAGCTGCAATGACTTTCTTAACACATCCAACTCACTGGTAATAGCCATACATCGTTCTGCTTCGACAATATCATGGCTCTGATAGCCTCGAAAACCTAATATCACCTGTTTATGCTGATTGCATCCAACATGCCAACGCAAACGTCGCCGATGTAGGCTTTCATCATCCATATCCATCTGTTGAATAGGTAGCCACTGACTATCTTTTGTCATGACCTTAGAAAAAGCATCATAAACCCATTGCGACTTCACTGCTGCATGCTCATCTGCATGCAAGTATTGCAGAGCACAACCACCACAGTATGCTGCTACTGAACATAGCGCATTCACACGTTTGCGTGATGGCTTTTCAATGCTTTCAAGCGATGCTCTTATGATACCTCGGCGTTTATGAGTAGCCGACAAAAGCAACCTATCACCAGGAACCCCTTGACGAACCAAGTATGTTTTAGATAAAGCCTTTGATGAGGAAGCTTTCACCAAGGCATCTCCACCTGGCAATAAACATTCCACCTCACCTGCTATGAATACATCTGACATCGCCAAGAAATTAGCGAATTAAATCTATAGGCCCAATGGTAATGGGTTCTGGCGAACGAAACCGTAAACGTGCACCTATTATTCTCGCAGGAAGCTTGGATTTAGGAATAGTTACTGCAATATCAATGTCATTACCTTCACGCGTGAACACCTCATGCCACCGATGCTTATCATCCTGCACAGCTAATTTTATATAACCGCCTTTAAAATTAAGTTTGCCGATACTTGCCTTATGCAAAATAATTTTTCGTAGGCTTACAGATTTATCCAAATACAAGCGTATTTGAGCTTTTTTATAAGCTGTGAAATACTTTTTGCCTCGGTAGGATTTCAGAGTTTCAAAATACAAATGCTGACCACCCTTAAATTCATGCGGCTTAGAAATATCCACCTTACTACCATCAGAACGTGTTACTTTATAGCCAACAGTGTCAGTTACTAATCGTACAATATGCGTGGATTTAGTGGTTTTCTTAGGTTTAGAGACTTTCTTAACGGGCTTAACAACAGGGGGTTTTTGCTGTTTTTTTACCACCCGCACTTGCAGCACTTTTTTCTCTTTTACAACAGCATTGCCCTGTTTTTTTACCACGGGTACTTGCAGCACTTTCTTCTCTTTTACTACAACATCTGATTTTATTTCAAGGTATTCTTCATGATTCTCGGAAGCAGACTCTTGAAGGACAGGCTCGGATACTATGGCAGGTCGTTCCGCAACACGCATCACTGAAACAAGCACCCAACCGAGCAATATCAAAATCAACACGGCTCCACCCCATGTCATGATGCCTTTCCATTTATGTGACATCTGCTTATCCCGACCTGATGCAAAAGCACCCTTGGTTGGAAACACAGAGCCTAACATCCCAAGTAATTTAGAGCATTTCAAGCCAATGTTTCTCACCGAAGCTTTTAATAACCCCTTAGCAATCGCAGCATTCGAATGTGAAGGAATATTGACAGAAGACTTAGACAAGCCTGGAGCCATCACTTTGCTAGACAAATTCCTAGCAATAATATCAAGCTCCTGATGAACCAGTGCACAAGTTTCTGGGCGATCATCGGGACTTTTTGCTAACAGGCGTAAAATAAGATCTGAAATTTCTAGTGGTAGAGAGCGGTTCAATTCATGTGGTGAAACAGGAGACTCACGAACCTGTTTTTCCATAATCTCAAATTCACCACCACCCTGCGCCGATGCATCAAAGGGAAGTTTACCTGTCATCATTTGATAAAGCAGAATCCCGAAGGCATATAAATCGGTGCGTGCATCAATGGGCTGGTTAAGGATTTGCTCTGGTGCCATATAACGAAATGAGCCGACTGTCGCTCCACTTTGCGTTAAATCATCATCACCTTTGGCAGGTTTTGCCAAACCAAAATCCATCAATTTTATATCGCCATTATCGGCTAACAATACATTGGCTGGTTTTAAATCACGATGTACAAGACCAATATGATGTGCTGCTTCCAAACCCAATAAAATTGCTTGAGCAATACGCACCAAATCTGTAATCGCATGCTTTTTCGCAGTCCGTAAATACTCTCTTAGGTTTTTACCATGCACCATCTCCATAATCAGAGCCATATGCTCAGCATCTTCATAAATGGATAATAGTGTTACAACATTCGGGTGCATCAACTGCGCATGCATACGAGCTTCACGGCGAAAACGTTCTCTTAAATCCTCATTCTGTAACAAATGCGGATGTAAAACCTTAATGGCGACTTCACGATGCAACTTTTCATCGGTTGCACGATATACAATACCCATACCACCGGACCCCAACTCAGAGTCCAATCTATACTGGCCTAAATGTGCCGTGCCACTTTTAATCATGCGACAACCTTAGCAGATATCAGCAAGTTCATACAATCACTATAAAAAACATTAGGCCTGAAAACATAGTTAGTTTGGATAAGGTCATGTATCCAACCTTAGGTCACGCATACGATCCAAGCCTTTTAAGTAATCTGGGCATACTTGCTTGCCCTTACCCTGTACTAATAACTTAAAGGTTTCACCCATTCCAAATGGCAATAGCATACGTTTGGCATGCGTCAACGCCTGCACCGATTCAAGTGAACCTTCTTGTGCTAGTTCACTAATCGCTTGCTGTACCGTGGGGCTTTGTGCCAACCAGCCTCCTTGCGTCATAAAAGAACACGGTAACAAACCACATTTTACGCCCAATTTTGCCAAATCTGTAAAATCAACATGTGCAGTAAGGTCACACAATCCAGGCTCAGATAGGATATCTTCAACCACTTGGTGTGCCTTGTGCCCCATCAGCGTACCTTCAATACGATTAGGGCGATAATATTCCTGCTGGCTATAACCATAATCCACACAAAAAACAAAACCGTTGGCGATCAAACGCGATATATCCTGCTGCCATGCAGGCAATGCGGGATTATATTCACTGATGTAATCGTTCGGCCATGCCTCTATCAACATGGCATCGATACTTGGCTTATCTGTCATAGGTTTATGTGACTTAGCCCACAACAAAGCATTATCTGATAACTGAACACCTCGCTCATAAAAACACCGATCAGACCAAATAAAACTTCGTATTGGAAAGGCATCGGGCAATTCATTACACATCATAAGCACTGGCAAATCAGTTTTCACATCCGCAAGTTCAGCATACTGCTCAATATCAAAGCCCTTTTCAGAATAATGTGTCTTTTGTCTACCGCGCATCCATGCGCTGCGCTCCACCGCAATCACCGTTGGAAATGCAATATCTTGATGCTGAAGAAACCGTAAAACCTGTGTCAATAAACGTCCCGTACCACCACCTTGTTCCAATAGAACCCAATGATCGGGGCTACCCAACTGCTGCCATCCCCACAGCATCAAATCAGCAAAACCCATGGCCAACCAAGGCCCTAAATCAGCCCCTGTCACAAAATCACCCGCCTCGCCAAACACATGTTCTGATTCATAATAACCCAATTTTGGCTCATACAAAGCAGCACGCATAAAATCCTCAAA
>JAUZQS010000152.1 GCA_030950875.1 Mariprofundaceae bacterium
GAATCAGGAATAATAATTCCACCTGAAGATTTTTCTTCTTCGTCTAAGCGACGAACGATCACGCGATCATGTAAAGGACGAACCTTAGTTGCCATCGTTGTATCTCCTTCGATGTTTTATTAATAAGCCATACTTCAGCTGTACTGAATCATGACGTGGTTGAAAGCTTGTATAGGGGCTGAATTTCAAGATTCAACCCCTTGAATCAAAATTGTAACTACTCAGCACAATCATAAAATAGCTGTAGCTGTTCAGATTGCCGCTTATTTTTCTGATGGCACCAACAGTAGGCGCTTTTAGGCGAGGCGAAAAAGCGGCGTTTACTACTGTAAATGAGTACTTTTCAACGCCGTTATCGGGAAAATAAGTGATGATCTGAATAGTTACCAAAAATTAATGTTTGAAATGGCGAATCCCTGTAAAAATCATAGCAATACCTTTTTCATTGGCCGCAGCAATCACTTCATCATCACGGATTGAGCCTCCTGGCTGAATCACTGCGGTTGCACCTGCATCTGCCAAAGCATCAACACCATCACGGAATGGAAAAAACGCATCCGATGCAACGGCCGAACCTTTAATCGCATCTCCGCCATGATAGGCTGCAATGCGTGTTGAATTCACGCGGTTCATCTGCCCTGCACCAACACCCATGGTCGTACCATCTTTGGCAAACACAATAGCATTGGATTTTACATGCTTGGCAACAGACCAAGCAAACAGCATATCTGTCCATTCTTGCTCTGTTGGCGCGCGTTCTGTAACCACTTTGCAAGCATCACGATCCAGCATATGCGCATCACGATCTTGTACCAATAGACCGCCATTCACACGTTTAAATTCAAGACCTCCTGATACAGGGGCAATGGATGGCGCAAGCATCAAACGCAAGTTTTTACGTTCTTTTAATACAGCCCGTGCTGCATCATCAAAGCCTGGTGCAATGACCACTTCCATAAAAGTCTCGGCAATAAGCTTGGCTGTGGCCTCAGTGAGTGGGCGATTAAATGCCGCAATACCACCAAACGCAGATATTGAATCAGCCGCACGCGCACGCTCATAAATCTCAGCTTGCGTACCTTGTCCCATAGCAACACCACATGGATTTGCATGTTTAACAATCACCACTGCTTCATCTTCCAAATCGCGTACCAAGGCAAAGGCCGCATCTGAGTCAGAAATGTTATTATACGAAATCGCCTTGCCTTGTAATACAGGGCAATCGGCAAGTGAAACACCGTGATCTTCAGGATCAGCATAAAATGCTCCAGCTTGATGAGGGTTTTCACCATAACGCAACGTATCGGATGTCTTGATAAACTGGCGGGTGAAAATATCAGGAAATGCACGTTTACTACCATCGGCATTGAGTGCAGAGAAGTGATTCGCAATGGCTCCATCATAAGCCGCCGTATGGGCAAAGGCTTTGACTGCCAAAGCGCGACGTTTGCTTTCATCCAAAGTGTTATCATCTAAGCCTGCTAACACCACGCTGTAATCTTCGGGATCGACCACAATGGTCACAAACTTATGATTTTTGGCAGAAGCGCGAACCATGCAAGGGCCACCAATATCAATGTTTTCAATGGCGTCATCAATGCTGCAACCATCTTTAGCAACAGCTTCACGGAATGGATAAAGGTTTACACAGACCAAATCAATTTGTTCAATGCCATGCTCTTGCATGGATGCAAGGTCACCTTCATTGTCTCTACGCGCCAAAATACCACCGTGAACTTTAGGATTGAGCGTCTTTACACGGCCATCCATCATTTCTGGGAATCCCGTATAGTCAGAGACATCACGTACAGGAATGTTCGCATCACGCAGCAATTTAGCAGTGCCGCCTGTCGAAAGAATATCAACGCCGCGCTCACTTAAAGCACGGGCAAAAGCCTCAATACCTGTTTTATTTGATACGCTAATTAATGCGCGCTTAATATTCACTTGTTTACTGGACATGAAATCTCCATGGTTTAAAAATAAAAGGGTTGCGCAATATACGCGTCGAGCATGATAGCTACAACCGACGAATGAAATCCAACGAATCTTGGGTGAAAGTAATTGAAGATGTTACATGCCTCGTACAGTATACCCATATTTGTTAAAGAGGCTTAGAGTTAAACCAAAGAGATATGCGTCAAGAAGCTGAATTAGAACTCATTCAATCTGGCAATATTACTGCCAATGATCTGCACACGGCCAAAGAAAAAAGCCGTCGCAACCGTGTGTCCATATTATTAAATATGCTGGAAGGGCGTTCAGCAGAGAGTTGTGAAGCAATTGCTGCAGTTTTGGCTAGGCATTATAAAATACCCCTTCTATCATTGGATAAAACCACCCCGCCTTACCGATTAATGAAACTATGTAGCTCCGAGCTAGCCAGAAAGTTGCACTTCCTACCTATTACAGAGCATGGAAGCCAAGTTATTGTAGGTATGGTTGACCCTCTTGACCTAGATTCTGATGATGAGGTTCGTGCTGTTTTTCAAAAAAATATCAAACCCGTTTTTATCAGTTTAAATGATTTTGAGCGTAACTATCATCGTTTTTTCAGAAAAGGCATCTCATTACCAAGCGAAAATCCAAATTTAATGAATACCACGGCCTTAACAAAAACATTTCTTAGCACTGGGCAAAGTCAATCGCCCATTGACAATAAAGATATTATTGCTAAAAAGTTTGCCACCACCATTATTGCTAAAGCACTGACGCATAAGGCAAGCAGGATCTCTATTGAACCCCAACAGGATGTTTGTTTAGTGAATCTTTTTCAAGATGGCAAAACATATAATCTATTTCGATTTTCAATGTCCAATCACAAAGCAATGTTAAATGCCATGATGAAACTGGCAAGAATTGACCCCTTCAACAATATTGGCACTGACCAGTTCAGTCGTTGTAAGGTTAATTATCAAGGCACCCAGTACATTCTATGTTATCACATTCGTCAGACGCCTACGGGTGAACAGATTGTGGTACACATTCTTGATCCAAATATGGAAAAGTTGACTATTGAAGGCTTGGGATTTTCCAATCAAGCCATTGATTCACTGAAGAAAACCCTGCAAGAGCCTGGAATTATCCTTGTAACAGGCCCAAGCGGTTCGGGTAAATCAACAATGTTGCAAGCCATGCTCCGCCACGCGGTCACGCTGCAAAAAAATACGTTCACCATTGAAGATGTTATTGGTTTGAACATTGAAGGCGTTCGACAGTTTCAAATGAAACCAAAGGGTCCTTCTAAGGCACAAGTACTGCAAGCCATGCAAAAAAAACAGGCTGATATTATTGCCATTGATAGCATCGATAAAAATACACTCCCTGCTGTTCTTGATGCTGTTGAAAGTGGTTGTCTTGTCCTACTTGCTATTGATGCCGAAAATATCAGTAGTGCTATTACCAAGTTACTTTGTATGGGTGTCGCGCGCTCAAGGTTGGCATCAACGCTAAAATTAATATCCACGCACAAAACAGTGCGCAAACTATGCTCTGACTGCAAAAGTATAGAAAAGCTTCATCCCAGCACCATATTACAGTGGCAAATCCCTGAACACCTACAATTTCAAAATGCCAATGGTTGTGAAGTTTGTAATCATAAAGCTTATGTGGAAAACATGAGCCTTAGCGAAGTTCTCACAATGAACCCAGAAATTGCTGAGCTACTCAGACAGGGCGCATCTGGGCCAGAAATATTTGAGGCAGGCAGGGCTGCTGGCATGCTAACCCTTATTGAACAAGGTATAAACAAAGCCCTCGCTGGCTTAACATCTCTAACAGAAGTGCTTGCCACCATGCCATATCATGAAACTTTTTCAGTCAAAGATCGTATGCGTATGGGTCGAATCATGCCATTACAAGCTGCTGAAAATCTTGCTGCACCTAAAAGCAAACCTTTTTCTACTTCTAACACAGCAAAAGTTATCTCCCCTACGGAAACAGACACATCTATTACTTTCTCCCGTTCGGATGGCAGTGTAAAACAAAAGATCGTGCAAGATAAGACGAACGAGCCAGCAGAGAAACCCAAGCAAACGATAAAAGAGGAAAATAAAGCATCGATTCTTTTGGTGGATGACTCGCCTGTCACACTCGAATTTACACGGCATATCCTAAATGTATCAGGGCACTTTCATGTTGATGTTGCCGATACCGCAATGAAGGCTTTGCAAATGTTGCAAGAAAAGCAGTACCACCTTGTCATTACCGATCAGGAAATGCCTGAACAAACAGGGCAAGAATTTATTGAAAGAAT
>JAUZQS010000153.1 GCA_030950875.1 Mariprofundaceae bacterium
TATCGCTCCTTCGGGAACACGTAAAGAAGAGTTGTTGATTGATCATGAAACCCTGCAAAAGATTTGGGTATTACGGAAAATTCTTTCACCTATGAATGCTGTCGGCGCAATGGAATTTTTATTAGATAAATTGGGAACCACCAAGAATAATGCCGAATTTTTTGACCGTATGAACCAATAGCCTCCAGAGCTTTTAATAAGCTGCTATACTCACAGTATGTTAGCTATATCTGAACTCACACTTGTCTCGCACGTGCCTGCGGTTGCTATTCCGCCGTTGGTTGTTGCGCAGGCGGCATTGGTAGATGCTGTTACAACAGACCTTATACGCGTTCATGCACTAAGCCCTACAGCATTTTCCAACCATTCAGCAACAGGCCAACAACAGACAATGACGCAACAAACCCGCGATGAGCAAAAAGTTCCCGCACGACATATTGATCGTTTTGCCTAAGCAATTGATGCCGACTTCACCTCTTTTATACTTATTTTTAAACTAACCTAACCCAAGCATAACGCTACGACACCAATGAAATTCAAAGGGCGCAAAATCATCAAGCCCTATTAGAGGTGAGAAACCTTTGTTTATAAGATCCTGAATTCAGGGTGTTTTATGGAAAACTCTTTCTGGGTAATACACGCCAGAAGTGTAAACTCTTCCAGATACTTCAAAAGAAACGGTTATCCAATGTCGGCCTTGCTCATGGCTAAGATTATAAACCGTCATATACCAATGACCCATTTTCATCATCTGCGTCTTTGCCTGATAACTTCCATCTGGATGCTTAACATCCGAATATACCTTTAAATCATCCACGGGAATGCCATTTTTCTCAATGCTTACCATTAAATGAAAATTTATCCTACTAAAACCCTCACCTTCGGGTGCGGGCATGATATGAAAGATAAACTCATAGCCATCTGAAAGACCTTCTCGTGCAACAAAGAAGTCATTCTCATGATCCATGCTTTGATTTATATTTGTTTTTTCTACACGCTCATTACCACCTGGCAATGTTGAACATGCTGTAGTAAAACCTAATATAACCATTAATAATATATACTTCTTCATAAAATTCGCCTTATTTTCAATTTTCTTCAAAATGTTTAAGTATTATCGTATATGGGTTATTCCACTCGGGATTATAAGTGTATAACCCAACTCTCGAAGAGCTTTAATTGCTTCAGAAGACTGAAAAGAAGGTGTCACATTTAACAACAGCTTACCATTCTTAAAATTAGCTCTGGCTTCATAAACACCTTCTACTGTAAGAAGTCTTTTGCGCACTGTTCCTTCACAACCAGCACATTTCATATCTAGAATTTTCAGCTCTATTTTTCGAAGCATATCTCAACCTTCCTATATAATATTTTAGTAACTATTCAGCTCGCCACAAATTATGCAAACCTAGGCTAAAAGCCTCTCAGCTCAATCGCGCGCAAGACTCTACTTACAGAGACTTGGTAAGCCGCAGTTCGCAGATCCACATCCGCTTGCTTGGCCAAGGAAGAAGTTTTCTCGTAGGCACGAGCCAAATGTTCCTCCATGCGTGTTTGAACCACATTTCGCTCCCAATCAAAGCGCTGTATATTTTGAACCCATTCAAAATAAGAAGCAATCACACCACCCGCATTGGCTAGAATATCGGGGATAATAATAATCCCTCTTTTCCTTAATTTTTCATCTGCCATGTGAGTAATTGGCATGTTTGCAGCCTCAACGATCAGTTGAGCTTGAACCTTTTCCTCAGTATCGCAGTTAATCGTTCCCTCAAGAGCCGCTGGAATAAGCACATCACAAGGAAGCGCAAGCAATTTTTCATTGCTTATTTTCTCTCCTCCAAAAAAACCTTTCAAACCGCCTGTTTCCTGTGCGAACTTCGCAGCAGCTACAATATCTATTCCTTGTGGGTGAAACAAGCCACCATCTTTATCTGAAATACCTACAATATGTGCCCCCATAGCCTGAAGGCGTAGCGCTGCATATGAACCAACATTACCGAAACCCTGAATGACTATCTTGGCACCCTTCAATGCCATGTTCATCTGTTCAAGAGCCAGCGATGTAATGTATGCTACCCCATATCCTGTTGCTTCTAAGCGGCCTTTTAGACCACCAAGCTCAAGCGGTTTTCCTGTTACAATGCCAGGTACATTACCATTGGTTTTGCTGTACTCATCAAAAATCCAAGCCATTACTTGTGGATTTGTATTCACATCGGGGGCTGGAATATCTTCATTCACACCCAAGACTGGCTCCATTTTTTGTACAAACCTGCGCGTCAACGTTTCAAGTTCTTGCTGACTTAATGTTGAAGGATCAACGCTGATTCCACCCTTAGCACCACCAAAGGGAATATCAACAAGTGCTGTTTTCCAAGTCATTAATTGTGCCAAGGCTCGGATTTCATCAATTTGTACGTTGGGATGAAAGCGAAGCCCGCCCTTAAACGGACCTCGCGCATGATTATGCTGCACTCGATAACCTGTAAAAGTACGAATTATTTCTTTATCCCCATGCTCAACCTTGAGAGGTATTTGCACTGAGACCTCACGAAATGATTGCAAAAGCAACTGTTTTTGATCGGCATTAAGGTTTAATTGCTTGATCGCCTGATCAAGAAAAATTGTCTGGTTATCATAGCAGCAACAGCCTATTTTCTCTTTCATTTTAAAATCCTCCAGAATAAAACTAAAATTTTTGATGATTCAACAACGATTGTTATTGCTGATTAAAAGCCCATAAAAAAGATTCGCGACTGAGCTTAAAACAGCACGCACCTCGATCTATAAGAATCGCGGCTTTAACAGCAAGGGTAGCTTAAATTAAAATACGTTGGCTTATTTGGTAAAGAAGAGAGGAGCTATTGGGCAGAACAACATGAGCAATCTGTGTTCCAGTGGTCGATATTGATAATGCAGGCACTTCTGGCAAAACAATAATGGCCAATAACACAGGGATCATATCAACATGATTCGATATGTGGGCAGAGAGTCCCATATCAGTGGTGTCACAATGACTACATGCCGGCATGTCAGATGATGAATGCATCGACACACTATCACTATGGCAATGTGCCATGATCGGAGCTGCATTAGCATCCATCGACATACTCATAGCGCCAGCATTTGCAGTTGAAATACATGCAGCAGAGAGCAAAACCTGCACAATAAACAACACCAGCAGCGGCTTGGGAAAAGCCGATTGCCAGCGTTTACATTTTGAATTCATCCACAACATAAGTGAAACACTAATTCAAGCCCCGTTAAAAAACAATGAAACTTGACGCTATCGATACCTTGCTTACGATGGCGGCATTGTGAATCAAGCGACTGATAACCCTCTTCTGCAAGCCGTTGCCCTATGTCAGGATGATATGGCAAAGGTGAATATCTGCATTCATGACAATTTAAA
>JAUZQS010000154.1 GCA_030950875.1 Mariprofundaceae bacterium
CTCGTGAGTAGGGCACACGCCGGAGATGAGATTATTATTGCCAAGGCGGGCAAGCCCTATGCAAAATTAATTCCGTTGCAGCCTGTAGAGAAGCGCATGCCAGGCATTGCCAAGGGAGCAGTTACAGATGATTTTTTCGACCCGTTGCCAGATGAAGAATTGGCAATGTGGGGGGGCTGATCATGCTGTTGGATACACATATTTTTCTGTGGTGGCTTTTCGGGGATGATCACCTGCCGAAGGGAGTGAGACAATATATTGAGGACAGGGATCACGAGGTGTTTGTCAGTGCGGCTTCAGTATGGGAGATAGCGACGAAATACCGTATTGGAAAACTGCCCCAAGCTGGTGATATAGCAAGGCATACGTCAGCCTGGATTGAACGCGCAGGATTCCAAAGTCTGCCCATTAGCGTGAAACATGCCCAGCTTGCAGGGGCTTGGGAGATGGCACACAGAGATCCATTTGACCGGATGCTTGCTGCACAGGCGAAGCTGGAAAACATGCCTTTGGCTACTATAGATCAGGAGCTGCACAACTTCCCAATTGAGACGGTAGGCGTATAGCAATACTAGAACGGGGGAGGGTCAGGCCTTTACTTTGTAAAGCGCTGGCCAAAGTATTTCGTGCAAAAATGCTGGAAGCGATTACTCAGGAAGGATTGTCTCTACCAGCAAAATACCCGGAGAAATGGGTTGTTGACTGTGAGAGAAAGGGGTCAAGCACAGTGAAAGGGGTCAAGTATCATATACACGGTTTAAATTGAAGCCTGCTCTCTACTCTACCCTTCAACTGCTTTATAGAATCTTGTAATACTTATTTTATTTTGTATGATTATCACCATAGAGGTGTGGCATGAAGACTTCATTGGTTACTACTAAAGGGCAGGTCACGATTCCCGCCTCCGTAAGAGATCAACTTGGTATCCAACAGGGAGATCGGGTCGGCTTTGTTTATGAAGATGGCAAACTTATGATTCTGCCTGTTATCAAAGATATAGAAGCAGCATTTGGAATCATATCAGCAGAGCAAAGTGTCAGTCTGGAAGATATGGAGCAGGTGATTGAAAGCAGGGGGCGCAAGCAGTGATTGCTGCAGACACTAACCTCATGGTGCGCATTTTGGTTGATGATCCCGGACAGCCCGAGCAAGTTACGATAGCTCGAATGCTTGCCAGTGAGGCCAAACAGATTTTTGTAGCGCAAATTGTTGCTGTTGAAGTGGTCTGGGTATTGCAGTCGGCATATAAACTCGACAAATTGGCTATTGTACAGTTGCTTGAGCACCTCCTGCATAACAGCGCTTTTACACTACAGGCCGAAGATCATTTCCTGGCAGCACTCATCCTGTTTAAAAAATACAATTGCGATTTTTCCGATTGCCTGATTGCAACTGAAAGCCAGTCGGCCAACTGCACCTTAATAACCTTCGACAAAAAACTTTCCCGACTGCCCGGAGTGAAGCTGGCTAAGCCAAACGGTTGAAATTGTCTTACGTAAGAAAGGGGTCAAGTATCATATGCACGCTTTAATCGGTTTAGGCAGGTGGGGGAGGTTAGAGTCAAGGCATTACCACGGAACACATCAGGTGAATGCCATCGTGGCAGACGATCCCCTGAGGGACACACGGAAAGAACCTATAATGTTGTGTGTCTCATGTCGATGTGGCGCAAGATCTCGATCAGGCTGGGAGCAAGTATAAAGTATACATCAAAGAATAAAACAGCCATAATGTACGCGTACACACAGCAGAGGTGATATAATGGCTCTTACCAAGATTTTTAAGAATGGCAATTCTCAGGCAGTGCGCATTCCAGCCGAGCTTGCATACGAACGTGCCGACCTTGATGTTGAAATTGAACGTATCGGGGATGAAATCCGGATACGTCCGGCGAGGCGCAGACTGGATAAGGTGATGTCCAAATTTACGCAATTTTCGGTTGACTTCATGTCCGAAGGGCGCGGTAAAAACAAGGAATCTCGGCGGGATGAGTTATGAAGATCCGGTATATGCTCGACACGAATATTTGCATTTACCTGATGAAAAACAATCCACCGGAAGTTGCGGTGAGGTTTGCTCAGTATTACGTTGGCGAGGTGGTTATATCTGCTATTACGTTGGCTGAACTGGAGTACGGTGTGACATGTTCAGGCGACAAAGCGGCACACAATCAGGCGGCCCTTGATATGTTGCTGGAAGATATCGTTGTCGTTCCTTTCGATGCTGTAGCCGCCGGGGCGTATGGCCCTGTTCGTTTGGCCACTCGCGATAGAAAGCGAGATGCGCTGGACAAGCTGATTGCAGCTCACACCATCGCGCTTGATGTGACGCTGGTCACCAACAATGAAGCTGATTTCACCGGCTATTCCGGACTGAATATCGAAAATTGGGTGGCGGTTCATTGATGAAAAAAAGGTGTCAGGTTTAGGTAGAGTCAAAGGCATTGACCACGGAACACATCAGGTGAATGCCATCGTGGCAGACGATCCCTTGGGGGACTGAATACACGGAAAGAATTTATAAATACTGTGTATGACTTTGGTTTAAATAAAGGGGGCAAGTCTTGCAATCATACATTTACCCTTCTATCCCCATGCCTACTTAAATTCAAAATGAAAAAACTACAATAAAATGTCGTATTGCAAGACGCGACCCTTCTTTTCCACCTCGGCGAATCAACACCCAAGCTGTGCGAACG
>JAUZQS010000155.1 GCA_030950875.1 Mariprofundaceae bacterium
ATGCATTTGGAAAAAGCTTGGAAACCAGTCAGCGTATTAGATTTCGTATTATTTAAAATCGATACAGACCCACAGTTTTTAGCGGTAGCAAGCTCACATGAGGGATGTTTCTCAATGCATTTTGAGATTCAATTGGATGAGAATGTGAAAGGCATGTTTTCGCTGCATTATCCACGGACTTTTCTTGAGCCAATGTTGGATAACTTGCGCTCAACGATCAGTGATGAACCAGCAGCTGTGGATAAGGATTGGGAAGAACGACTAGAGGACTCTCTCAATGATGTGCCCATCACCATGCGCTTGGAAATGGGCCAATGCGTAATGAATGTTGGGCAATTTTTAAATCTATCACCAGGTGATTATTTACCCTTTAAAGTCAGTGAATCTGAACCAAGCATTTTGTGGATTGACCGGATGCCGATGTTTCAGACACAAGCAGGTAGTCAAGATGGCATGTTGGCAGCTGAACTTATTCATAAGATACATGGAGGTGCATCATGAGCGATGCCAATGACACAAATACAGATATTAATGAGCAGGACATCGCGCGCCCTAATTTGGATGCAATCATGCATGTGCCGTTACAAGTTAGTGTGGAATTAGGGCGTGTAGAAATGCCGTTGCATGCAGTGGCGCGATTGCATCGAGGGACAGTGGTTGACTTGAAAAAAGAAGCCGATGCAGAAGTTGAAATTTTAGCCAATGGGCAAGTCTTTGCACGTGGTGAAGTGGTCTCTGCGGATGGTAAACTGGGCGTGCGAATTGTGGATATTGTGCCTTCTGGCGAGCGTATCCGAAGCTTGAGCTAAGTTTTTATGGAACAACACAGTCTAACCATAATGTTGGTACAATCGGTTGCCGCCTTGGCAGGCGTTTTGGCATTGTTTGCGGTATTTGTCTGGGCAATGAAACGATTCCAAAACCATAACTTATCAAGTAGCACATCAAACATGCGTGTCTTGCAACGCTTGTCGTTGGATTCGCGTCATAGCCTTCTCGAAGTGCAACGTGGTAACAAACATTACATTTTATCCACATCCACGGTGGCTGGCGTGAGTGTGATTGAGTCGTTTGAAAGCCTGGCTGCTGATATTTCTGAAACGGCGGAACAAACACCCAATGATTAGACTTTTACTGTTATTTTTACTGCTTATGCCGCAAGTAACATGGGCAGCTGATATTCCAACATTGTCGCTTAGTTTGGGCGAAGGGAATAATCCCGATGATTGGTTTACAGGCCTTAAAATACTAGCCTTTTTAACCATTCTGACATTAGCACCATCTATTTTGATTATGATGACATCGTTTACTCGGATTATTATCGTATTTGCTTTTTTGCGTCAGGCCTTGGGCACCCAACAAAGCCCACCGAATCAGATTATTGTTGGTTTAGCATTGTTTATGACCATGTTCATTATGATGCCTGTATGGCAAAAAATTGACGCTGATGCAATTACGCCGTATTTGGCGAAAGATATCTCACAAGAGCAAGCCTTTGAAAAAGCCAAAGCCCCGATTCGATCATTTATGCTTCGGCAAACACGAGAAGATGATTTACTGTTGTTTCTGCATGCTGCAAAGCTTGAAAAACCCAAAGTATCGAGTGAAACGCAGATGTATGTATTGATTCCAGCATTTGTGATTAGTGAGCTGCGCACAGCATTTGAGATTGGATTTCTTATTTATATTCCATTTGTCGTATTGGATTTAGTGGTGGCTTCGGTGTTGATGAGTATGGGCATGATGATGCTGCCGCCGGTGATGATTTCATTGCCCTTGAAGATTATTCTGTTTGTGTTGGTTGATGGCTGGCATTTGATTACTGCATCGCTATTGGAGAGCTTTAAATAAGCAGCTGTTTGCTTTTCTAGAAGATAGATAAATTCATTATTTGTTATATTTTATGTATAAATAGGAAATAAATGTAAAATAATCAATTTATATGCCTAAAAAATGGGTGTTAATGCCAAAAATAGAGAAGTAAAGTTTAAATTTATTGAAATAATAAAATACACTATATGGCATCCGTGAAAAAATAAGAATGTAATCCCCTTCCTACCCCAGGGCAAGCGCATTAAAAAATGGTTGTTTCATTATATTTTCAAGTATTTTTTACTACGTCTTGCCCGAATGCGTCTATCGGGCATCCATTGAACTGATAGATTCCCGATAAAAACCTCGGGAATACGCTTTAGGATCTGGTTAAAAACCTCTACATTTTAATGCGATTGCCCTGGTTAAAGGTGATTGGTGGAATCTAAAGTGCATATTTCAGTAACTTTCACATAAATTTACTGAAGAACATAAAACTTTACACTTATCGTCCTTTAAATAGCCAAAAATAAGGCTATGTCGTAGTCAGCTGTTGAAAAGTTCACCTTCTTCCAAGTGTTTCCAGTAAACACGTGGTTGGTGTGAAGTTTTCTCCCAGCCTATCCAGCATCCTATGCCAACCAAGGTAGTTCTCTAGATAACGTGTAGCAACGCCATGAAACTTTGCCATCCATTGTTTGAGCCTGCTGTCGT